>NZ_JASKYR010000259.1:0-8992 GCF_041028215.1 Streptomyces flavofungini | reverse complement strand
CGGGTGGGCCGCGCGGTCGTAGAGCGCCTCCGCCACCGGGTCCTGGGCCGAGAGGTCCTGTCCCCGGTAGGGGTCCTGGTCGTAGGCGTCCTGGAGGTACACGTCGGGCGCGGGCTGCGGTGGGACCTGCTGCCCGTGCTCGCCGGAGCCCTGAGGCGGGCCGCCGGCCGGGCCGGAGCCACCCGAGCCCTGGCCGCGGTCACCGTCGTACGGCGCGTTCATGGATTACCCCACCTCATCGTCCCCGGGCCCACCGGCCACGACATCGCTCAACGGTCCACTCTCTCACCCGTGTCCGACGGGCCGGTGCTTTCCGGGGCGGTGTCCGGTGTCGGGTCACTCGGCTGCTCGGGGCCGCCTTCGCCGGGCGGGGTCCCGTTCTCGTCCTCGGGAGCCGCGTCCGGGCCCTCCGCCGGGCCCTCCTCGGCCCGCTTGCGCGCCGCGCGCTTGCGCTGCGTGTACATCCGGAACCCGGCCAGCACGAGGAGCAGCAGACCACCGGCGATGACCAGCATCACCGCGAGGGTGAACTCCGTGACATTGACCTCGAACTCCACACGTTCGCCGTAAGGCTGTCCGTCCTCCGTGTAGAGCTGCGCGTAGACCGGTACGGGACCGTTGGCCTTCGCCGTGGTGGTGAACTTCACCGACTGGGAGTGCCCACCGGCGATCTTGACCTGCTTCTCCTCGTACTCCCCGTCGCCGATGCTCAGACGCGTGGGCTTCTTGGAGTAGAGCCGCAGGGTCAGGTGCTCCACGCCCTGCACCAGGTTGTTCTGCACCGACACCGGGATGGTCGCGCTGCGTCCGGAGAGCTTCGCGTCCGACCTCTTGATCAGCGAGACCTGCTGGGTGAGATCGTCCAGATAGTTCCGCACACCGTCGCGGTACGTGGTGGCCTCCGCCGGGCGGCCCCGCCAGGAGGTGGACATCCCGCGGTCTATGGCCCGCCTGAACGGGGTGACCACGCGGTCCCTCTTGGTGAGGATCACCTGGAAGCGTTCCAGCGTGCTCTGCGTGTTCCGGAAGGTGACGAAGGCCGACGGCGGCAGCTCCCGCTTGCGCAGCGCGGCCGGGTAGGACCCCGCCGACGGCACCTGCGTCGTGGCCTGCGGGTCCGGCTTCGCCTTCGCCGCGGCGGCCAGGCCCTGGGACTGCGTCCACGTGCCCTCCTGCAGGGCCGTGAGGCCCTTGGCCATCGTCTGCGCCTGGCTGGCCGTGGGCATGCGCTGCGGGGCGATCACGATGCTGCGCTGCTTGCCGGGGACCTGCATGTTGAGCATGAGGCTCTGGGCGGCGAACTCCTGCACGGCGAGCGTGGCGTTCTCGCCCACCGTCATGTCGCCCTCGAAGGCGGTGGACAGGCGCGCGTCGGCCACCACCGCCGTCGTGCCGCCGCCGATGGGCCTGGCCGCGGTCGGCGCGTACGGCAGGGCGGCGCTCTCCCGGAAGCTGTCGCTGCGGGCGATCACCGTGTGGGCGCCCGCCGAGGTGGAGACATCCACGATCGACGGGTCGACGGCTCCCTCGGCGGGCCAGGCGAAGTCGGTCGTCGACTTGGTGTGCAGGATGTCGTTCACCGCCATGGCGCCGGTCTCCGTTGCCTCCTTGAGGTGGCTGAGGGAGCCGGTGACGGCCTTGCCGGTGTGCGCGAGGGAGGCGAGGTCGGGGTCGGCGAAGGGGAGCGCGACGACCTTCTTGTCCTTGACGGCGGATTCGAGGTCGTTGAGCCACTGCTTCGCGACGGCCTGGTGCTTGCCCGCCCTGGTGGTCTTTCCGTCGGAGTTCCGGATGCGGTAGCTCTCCGTCATCGCCTCCACCGAGGCGAGTGTGTCCGGATCGATCACCCAGGTGACGTCGAGGTCACTGCCGAGCGCGAGGAGCTGCTGAAGGCGCCCGCCCGGGGCGAGCTCGTCGGCCAGGTCGTCGTTCTTGAAGACGGGCGTCTGCTGTTCGTCGGACCCGGTCTCCGCGGTGAGATGCGTCTCGGTGATGAGCGGCCACAGATACGTCGTTCTGGTCTTGGTCTCGGCGGCGTCCGGCTGCCACGGCAGGAAGGTGCGCTGGATGCCGAGCACCTGGGGATAGGGCTGTGCGGCGCTCTGGCCGGTGAGGGTCACACCGAGCTGATAGACGCCGTCCGCGCCCAGGTCGAGGTCCTTGACCGGTACGGAGATGCTGAAGTCCGTCCGCACTCCGGGCACGAGCTTGGCGATCTTGTCTACGTACTTGCCGCCCACCTCGGTGCCGTCGGCACCCGGCTGGAAGGTCGTGCGCTTCGCGGCGCTGTCGACGGCGCTGCGGCCGTTGAGGGCCGGTCCGAGGCGCAGCCCGACCTTTCCGCCGGTCACCGTCTGCTTCCCGTTGTTGGTGACGGTGCCGGACACCGTCACCGTGTCTCCCTCCCGGGGAGCGGCGGGGGTGAGCTGGTCGAGCGAGACGTCGACGGGGCCCGAATCGTTGGCGGCGGTGACCGGGGCGCCGGGCACCGCGGCGTCCGCGGCCGGGCTCACCGGGGCCTGGAGGAGTCCGGCCAGCAAAGGGGTTCCCACCAGCAGTGCTGCGGTGCGCCGCAGCCACCGGCGGGCAGGTGTGGGGCGAGTCCCCGGGAAGTCTGCCGCCTCGGCCACGCGTTCGCCTATCCCTCGTCGTCAGTGGTCGTCGGTTGTGCGTCCACGCATGGTAACGATGCGCGCTGGGGCGAAGTGCCGCGGACTGCTCCACGTGATCAGAAGCGGACTGCCGTACGTGCCCGGAAGGGGCGGCAGCGGCGCCGGAACGCGCCAGGAGCAGGTGCGGAATGGGCCAGGAACAGATCCGGAACGGGCCAGGAGCGGTGCCGGGACGCGCCAGGGGCGCCCGTCGGGAATCAGGTCGGCTCCGGTGGCCCGGTGCACGTACCCTTTTCTGTTGTGCCGAACGCCAATGAAGACAATCCCAGCGCACTGAGCCAGGTGCAGCACCGCGCGGTCAGCGAACTGCTGCGGGTGTCCCCTGCCGCGGACGATCTCGCCCGCCGTTTCCAGGAGGCCGGGTTCTCTCTCGCCCTGGTCGGCGGCTCGGTCAGGGACGCCCTCCTGGGGCGGCTCGGCAACGACCTGGACTTCACCACCGACGCCCGCCCCGAGGACGTGCTCAAGATCGTGCGGCCCTGGGCCGACGCCGTCTGGGAGGTCGGGATCGCCTTCGGCACGGTCGGCTGCCAGAAGGAGGCCCGCGTCGGGGACTCCGAGCAGAGCTTCCAGATCGAGGTCACGACCTACCGGTCCGAGGCGTACGACCGCACCTCCCGCAAGCCCGAGGTGTCCTACGGCGACTCCATCGAGGAAGACCTCGTCCGGCGCGACTTCACCGTCAACGCGATGGCCGTGGCACTGCCCGAGAAGGTGTTCATCGATCCGCACGGCGGCCTCGACGACCTGGAGGAGCGTGTCCTGCGCACCCCCGGGACACCCGAGGAGTCCTTCTCGGACGACCCGCTGCGGATGCTGCGGGCCGCGCGGTTCGCCGCGCAGCTCGACTTCGAGGTGGCACCCGAGGTCGTCTCCGCGATGAAGGCCATGGCCGAGCGCATCGACATCGTCTCCGCGGAGCGTGTGCGCGACGAGCTGAACAAGCTGCTGCTCTCGGCGCACCCGCGCCAGGGCCTGGCTCTCCTCGTCGATACGGGCCTCGCGGAGCGGGTCCTGCCGGAGTTGCCCGCGCTCCGTCTCGAACGGGATGAGCACCACCGTCACAAGGACGTCTACGACCACTCGCTGATCGTCCTTGAGCAGGCGATGGCGCTGGAGACGGACGGCCCCGACCTGACGCTGCGGCTCGCCGCGCTGCTGCACGACATCGGCAAGCCGAAGACGCGGCGCTTCGAGGGCGACGGACGCGTCTCCTTCCACCACCACGAGGTGGTCGGCGCCAAGATGGTCAAGAAGCGCATGACGGCGCTCAAGTACTCCAACGAGCTCGTCAAGGACGTCTCACGTCTGGTGGAGCTGCACCTGCGCTTCCACGGTTATGGCACGGGAGAGTGGACCGATTCGGCCGTCCGTCGCTACGTACGCGACGCGGGGCCGCTCCTGGAACGCCTGCACAAGCTGACCCGCTCGGACTGCACGACGCGCAACAAGCGCAAGGCGAACGCGCTGTCGCGTGCGTACGACGGCCTGGAGGAGCGCATCGCCCGCCTCCAGGAGCAGGAGGAGCTGGACTCGATCCGCCCCGACCTCGACGGCAACGAGATCATGGAGGTCCTGGACGTGCGTCCCGGGCCGGTGATCGGCCAGGCCTACAAGTTCCTGCTGGAGCTGAGGCTGGAGAACGGTCCGATGGAGCGGGAGGCGGCGGTGGCGGCGCTCAAGGAGTGGTGGGCCGCGCAGAACTGAGGGGGCTTGGATCGGTGTGTTTCACGTGAAACACACCACGCGCCCGATTTACGCCGAGGGGCACTGTTTCACGTGAAACAGTGCCCCTCGGCGTACCGTCAGGCGTCCTTGTCAGGCGTCCTTCGTGCAGAGCAGGAACTCGTCGCCCTTGCCGGTCTCCGCGTAGAAGCCGGTGGCGCCCTCCACCTTGCGGCACTCGGTCTCGGCGGTGAACTGGGTGAAGTGGCCGTCGATCTTCTTGATGACCTTGGACTGCGCCTCGGAGGACGAGCAGTCCACGACCTCCATGCGGTCCGACGAGGACGAGGCGGACTTCAGGCAGTCGCCGACCGCCGCGGTCTCCGCGTCGTCCCTGCTGGCCCACCAGCCGACCGCCATGAAGATCACGACGACCACGGCGGCAGCGGCCCGCAGGTAGGTCTTGACGGGCCTGCGACGGGGCGCGGGCGGAGGCACGGGACCACCCTGGTTGAAGGCCGGGTAGGGCTGCTGGGGTATGCCCGGCTGCCCCGGCTGTCCCTGTTGCGGAGGATAGGGAGCGCCGCCCTGCGGCTGACCGTAGGGGTTCTGGCCCTGCGGCTGGCCGTACGGGTTCTGGCCCTGGGGCGGGTATGGAGCCTGACCCTGGGGCGGGTAAGGAGCCTGGCCCTGGGGCGGCGGCGGAGTGGTCACTGTGGGAGTCCCCCTTGAACGAGAGCGCGATGGCGCGAATGCGACGCCCGTAAGTTACCGAGGTGGGACGGCCACTCAGAAGCTGAGAGAGGCTCTGTGGCACTGATGTGACACTTACTGCGCGTCAAACCTGGCCAAATACGCAGCAACCGCGGCGTAGAGCAGAGCCACCCCCACGACCAGCGGAACCGAGCGTCCGTCCGGTGGCAGGACCAGTGCCGCGACCGCCGCCGCCCCCACGAAGGCGACGTTGAAGAGCACGTCGTACAGGGAGAAGATCCGGCCGCGATAGCCGTCGTCCACCGAGGACTGCACCACCGTGTCCGTGGCGATCTTCGCGCCCTGGGTCGTCAGGCCGAGGACGAAGGCGGCGATCAGGAGGGGCACGGGTGCGAAGGGGAGGCCGAGCGCCGGTTCGAGGACGGCTGCCGAGCCCGCGCAGACGGTGATCCAGCCGCCCGCTCCGATCCGGCCGACCGCGGCCGGGGTGACCGCGGCCGCCACGAAGAAGCCCGCTCCGGAGATGCCCAGGGCCAGGCCCAGCAGCGCAAGGCCCTCGGACTCCGACGACGACCACGCGTACCGGCACAGCATGAGGACCATGACCGTCAGGGCGCCGTAGCAGAAGCGCAGCACCGTCATGGCGGCCAGCGCGCGCAGGGCCTTCGGGCGCTGCCGCAGATGCCGCATGCCCGAACTCAGCCCGCGTGCCGTGCCGGCGAGCGCGGCCGCGAGCCGCGGTTGCACGAGGTCGGGGTCGGGGCCGAGCAGTTCGCGGGCCATGCGCAGGGAGGCGAGCGCGGCACAGAGGTAGAGGGCGGCTCCGAGCAGGACCACCGCGGCGTCGGAGTCCGAGGCCACCAGGCGCACGGCGAAGGCGAGACCGCCGCCCAGGGTCGCCGCGAGTGTTCCCGCGGTCGGCGACAGGGAGTTGGCGATGACCAGGCGCTCGGCGTCGACCACGCGCGGCAGGGCGGCGGAGAGACCGGCGAGCACGAAGCGGTTGACGGCCGTGACACAGAGCGCGGAGGCGTAGAAGAGCCAGTCGGGGACGCCGCTGAGCATCAGCACGGCGGTCAGCGCGGCGAGCGCGGCCCGCAGAAGATTCCCGTACAGGAAGACCTGGCGGCGCCGCCAGCGGTCGAGCAGGACACCCGCGAAGGGGCCGACGAGGGAGTAAGGAAGGAGCAGCACGGCCATCGCGGAGGCGATCGCCCCTGGTGAGGCCTGTTTCTCCGGTGAGAAGACGACATAGGTGGCGAGTGCCACCTGGTAGACCCCGTCCGCGCTCTGGGAGACGAGGCGGACGGCGAGCAGACGTCGGAAGTCCCGCAGGCGCAGCAGAACACGCAGGTCACCGACGACAGCCATAAGCCTCACCCTTGTCCGGACTCATATACGAGGAGGGTCCCCGGGGCACACTGCCCGGGGACCCTCTACGCGTGACGTGGAGAGCGCGCTCAGCGCTCGACCTCGCCCTTGATGAACTTCTCGACGTTGTCGTAGGCCTCATCGTCGAAGTACTGGACCGGCGGGGACTTCATGAAGTACGAGGACGCGGAGAGGATCGGGCCACCGACCCCGCGGTCCTTGGCGATCTTCGCGGCGCGCAGGGCGTCGATGATGACACCGGCGGAGTTCGGGGAGTCCCAGACCTCGAGCTTGTACTCCAGGTTCAGCGGGACGTCACCGAAGGCGCGGCCCTCAAGGCGGACGTAGGCCCACTTGCGGTCGTCGAGCCATGCGACGTAGTCGGACGGGCCGATGTGGACGTTCTTCTCGCCGAGCTCGCGGTCGGGGATCTGCGAGGTGACGGCCTGCGTCTTCGAGATCTTCTTCGACTCCAGGCGGTCGCGCTCCAACATGTTCTTGAAGTCCATGTTGCCGCCGACGTTCAGCTGCATGGTGCGCTCGAGGCGGACACCGCGGTCCTCGAACAGCTTCGCCATCACACGGTGCGTGATGGTGGCGCCGACCTGCGACTTGATGTCGTCGCCGACGATCGGGACACCGGCCTCGGTGAACTTGTCCGCCCACTCCTTGGTACCGGCGATGAAGACCGGCAGCGCGTTGACGAACGCGACCTTGGCGTCGATGGCGCACTGCGCGTAGAACTTCGCGGCGTCCTCGGAACCGACGGGCAGGTAGCAGACGAGGACGTCGACCTGGCGGTCCTTGAGGATCTGGACGACGTCGACCGGGGCCTCGTCGGACTCCTCGATGGTCTGGCGGTAGTACTTGCCCAGGCCGTCCAGGGTGTGGCCGCGCTGGACGGAGACGCCCTTGTTCGGCACGTCGCAGATCTTGATGGTGTTGTTCTCGCTGGCCCCGATGGCGTCCGAGAGGTCGAGGCCGACCTTCTTCGCGTCGACGTCGAAGGCGGCGACGAACTCGACGTCACCGACGTGGTATTCGCCGAACTGGACGTGCATCAGGCCCGGGACCTTGGTGTCCGGGTCGGCGTCCTTGTAGTACTCGACGCCCTGGACCAGCGAGGCGGCGCAGTTGCCCACGCCGACGATGGCTACGCGAACCGAACCCATTCCGGTTGCTCCCTGTGTGATCTCGGTATTCCGGATGAGACCCGGCAAAACGCTGGGTCTCACTTGGTGGGGTCATCGGACGGATCCGGCGGCGGGTTCTCCCGCCGCCGGGGCAGGCCCGCCGACTCCCCGGATGTGCTGTCCTGCTGAGCGGAGCTCTGGGGGGCGGACCGTTGCTGGCCCCGCCCCGCGCGCTCGCTCTCGATGAGCTCGTTCAGCCAGCGCACTTCGCGCTCCACGGACTCCATGCCGTGCCGCTGCAGCTCAAGCGTGTAGTCGTCAAGGCGCTCCCGGGTACGGGCCAGGGAGGCGCGCATCTTCTCCAGGCGCTCTTCGAGGCGGCTGCGGCGGCCCTCGAGCACCCGCATGCGTACGTCTCGCGAGGTCTGCCCGAAGAAGGCGAAGCGGGCGGCGAAGTGCTCGTCCTCATACGCGTCGGGGCCGGTCTGCGAGAGCAGGTCCTCGAAGTGCTCCTTACCTTCGGCCGTCAATCGATAGACGATCTTGGCGCGGCGCCCCGCGAGCGGAGCGGCGAGGGCGTCCTCGGAGGTGCTGCCCGTCTCCTCGATCAACCAGCCGTTGGCGACCAGCGTCTTGAGGCAGGGGTAGAGCGTCCCGTAGCTGAAGGCGCGGAACACCCCCAGCGATGTATTGAGGCGTTTTCGCAGCTCATAGCCGTGCATCGGGGACTCGCGGAGCAGTCCGAGCACGGCGAATTCCAGGATGCCGGAGCGCCTGCTCATCTTCGCCTCCCGTCTGCCTCGGTCCCTCACCACGGTCTTTATGCCGAGCTGATGTATCGACTCGATACATCGAGACGATAGAACGGTGCCCGGGTTGAGACAAGAGGGGGCACGGTGAACGGCGTCACATCACCGATTCGTAGGAAGGAACTTGCCTGATTTGGGGTGAACTTCGGCTCTAGGAGGGTTTTGACGGTGCGTAGTCTGTGCGCCATGTATGCCGCCGGGAACCATGTGACGCGAGGGAGCGTCGTCGTCCCTGGTGTAGTGCGGGTGAGTGCCGGAACGGGCGCATCCGTACTTCGGGGGGACCGGAAACCAGCCGCCGTTTCCAGGCGCGGACAACTGCGCCTGCCCGAGGAGTAATCGTTCGATGAGCGAGCACCGTCGCAAGCCGCCGCAGCCGCAGGGCGGCGGACGCGCCGCGGCCAGGCGTGGCGCCCAAGGAGCGCCGTCGGGCCGCCGCGCGGCACCGCGAGATGCCACTGGATCGCCCTCTTCCTCCTATGAGCCGCACGGGTCCGGGCCCGGGGAGGGCGGAGACCGTCCCTACGGTGGCCGGGCCGAGGCCCGGCGCGCCGCTCAGCGCAGTGGTTCGGCCGGCGCGGGTGGCGGACGACGGCGGGCCGCCGAGGGCGCCGGAGGCGGCCCGCCG
>NZ_JASKYR010000258.1:0-11870 GCF_041028215.1 Streptomyces flavofungini | reverse complement strand
GCCCCGGGGAGCCGAGCACGCCGCGTACTGGCGCAAGACGCTGGAGGGCCTGCCGCCCGCCCCGCCCCTCACCGGCGACCTGACCCCAGGTCCCGTCCGCGACAACGCGGGCGGCTTCGTCCGGATCGCCCTGACGGAGGAGGTGAGCAGAGGGGTCCAGGAGCTGGCGGTGCGGTGCGGCGCCACCCCGTTCATGGTGTGCACGGCCGCGGTCCGGGTGCTGCTGCACCGGCTCACCGGCACCACCGACGTGGCCCTCGGCACGGTCTCCGCCGGACGGTCCTCACTCGCTCTCGCCCACGAGGTGGGCCTGTTCGCCAACACGGTCGTGCTGCGCACCGCGTACGACCCCGCGGCGGGCTTCGCCCGGCTCGTGGAGGACTGCGTGCGGACCGCCCTGGACGCCCAGGAGCACGAGGACCACCCCTTCGACCAGTTGGTCCGCGACCTCGACGTGCCACGGCAGCCGGGCCGCAACCCGCTCTTCGACGTGCTGGTGGAGACCGTCATCTCCGGCACCGCCGAGACGGCCGCCGCCGGGGACGGCGAGACGGTCCGCCATCTGCGCACCGAGGACAAGGTCTCCGACTTCGACCTCTCGTTCAGCTTCCTGATCCCGCCGACGGGCTCGTCCGACGCCACCGAGGTGTGGGTGGGCCACCGTGCGGATCTGTTCACCCGGGACGCCGCACGCGCCCTCGGAGAGCGGCTGCACGCACTTCTCGGCGAACTCCTGGAAGACCCGGCCGCCGAATGACATTCGGCGGCACGGAAAAACGGAGGCTCCCATTGCGGTTGACATATGCGGGAGTTGCGGCGTTCGGCACCTCCGAATCGGGCGCCGCAAAGTTCCGGTAAATCACGGGAGTCCGTGCACTTGTCATGTGGTAGACATGGATCTTGCATTGAGGTGGAGGGGTGGTCCTATCCTTCCGGGGGCGCCGAACTGCAATACGCGGTCCCACTTTCTTGCCGTCCTGATCCGAGTTCAATCCGAGTTCACGAGCGGGCGAAATGCCGTGAACCGGCGCGATCGTCATCACCGATCGCGACCGATCGTCATCACCGATCTCGACCACGTGGGGGAACCGTGTCGGCACATCAGAGAATGCACCCGCGCCCACCCGCGGCAGACCGGCCCGCACCGCACGGCGCGCCCACCGCCGACCGCCCCGTCTGATCCGCACGAGGGGCCCAAGGCCCTGTCGTCCGGTCCCGCGCGAACCGCGGGGCCGGGACATCCCCACTGCCCCGGTAGTCCGGCAACCGTACCGACGAGGTGGCTGACCCCATGCCCATGAAGGAATCCGCGCGGCCGGCGAACCCCTGGCTGATGCGCGCGGAACAACGGCCCGACACCCGAATCGTCCTCTACTGCCTGCCGCACGCGGGCGGCGGCGCCTCCGCCTACCGGGACTGGGCGCGGGCGCTGCCCGCCTGGATCGACGTGGTCGCGGTCCAGTTGCCCGGGCGGGAGAACCGTATCCGCGAGAAGCCCGGCATCGACCTCGGCGCGATGGCGGACGCCGTGTCCGCCGACCATCGCGGCCTGCCCTACGCCCTGTTCGGCCACAGCAACGGCGCACTGCTCGCCTTCGAGCTCGGCCACCTGCTGGCGGACACCGGCCACGCGCCGGCCCATCTCGCCGCCTCGGGCTCCCCGCCGCCCGCCCTGGCCGCCCCGAGCCGCGCCGTCTCGCACGCCCCGGACGCCGAGCTGCTCGACTGGATGGTGGAGCAGGGCGGCATGTCCGAGCAGTTGCTCGCCCACCCCGAACTGGTGGAGCTCGCCCTGCCCGCGGTCCGCTCCGACCTTGCCTGGCTGGAGGCGTACCGGCCCGCGCGACGGCCACCGCTGGACTGCCCCGTATCGGCGTTCGCCGGTGAGCGGGACGAGCGTGTTCCCGACGACGTCCTCACCGAGTGGTCCAAGGAGACATCGGGCGAATTCACCGTCCGCCGATACCCCGGCGGTCACTTCTATCTGAACGACGGCCTCACCGCCGTTCTCGGCGATGTGACCGCGCTACTCTCCGGCCTCCGGTTGTGAAAGGTCTTCGATGTGAAGGGTCCGCAATTGGGCGAGGAACAGCCGACCGGCGCCACCACGCGTCAAGTCGACCACTGGAAAACAACCCTGACCGGCCTCACGGCGGTGGAACTCCCGCTCGACCGTCCCCCGGCCGCCGACCGGAGTGACACCTCCACCGCCACCGTACGGGCCACCCTGGACGACCTCACCGGCCGCCGTCTGACCGCGCTCGCCAGGGACCTCGGCACCCCGCCGCTCACCGTCGCGGCCACCGCCGTACGCGTCCTGCTCGCCCGGCTCAGCGGACAGCGGGACGTCCCGGTCGGCGTGGTCACCGACGCCTCCGCGTCCCCGCTCGTGGTGCGGGGAGCCGTCGACGGCGACCGCGCCTTCGCCGGACTCGTGCGCGCCGAGGCAGCCGCCCTCGCCACCGCCGTCCGGCACGCCGACGGCCTCGCCCCCGCGCTCGCCGCACTGGGCCGGGCCCGGGGCGCGGGACGCCACCCCGTCCTCGACGTCGTCGTGCGGCAGGAGCGGGATGTGTGGCAGGAGCAGGTCCCGGGGCAGGAGCAGGTCCCGGGGCGCGAGCGGGTCTCGGGGCAGGAGTGGGCCTCGGGGCAGGAGCGGGCCGACGACGGCACCGCCCCGACGGGTGAACTGACCTTCGCGCTGGGGCGGCCGGGGCCCGACGCCGCCCCGGAGCTCTCGGCGACCTACCGCACCGACGTCCTGGGCGAGCGGACCGTCCGGCGCATGCTGGACCACCTCTGTTTCCTGCTGCGGTCGCTGACCTCCGACCAGGACGCCCCCGTCGCGGCGTCCTGGTCCCTGCCGCCCGCCCAGCGCGCGGAACTGCTCGCACTCGGCTCCGGCGGCACCGGCGCGTTCCCCGAGGCGCGCAACCTGCTCGAACTGGTCGAGGCCCAGGTGACGCGGCGGCCCGACGCGCCCGCCGTGCGCTGCGGCGACCGCACCCTGACCTACGCCGAACTGGACGCCCGGGCCGTGGCCCTGGCCTCCCGTATCGCGGCGGCCGGACCGACAGGACCGGACCGGGTGGTCGCGTTCGCCTGCGCCCGCACCGAACTGATGGTGGTCACCCTCCTCGCCGTCCTGAAGACCGGTTCCGCGTTCCTGCCGCTCGACCCCGAGCAACCCGCGCACCGGCTCGCGGGACTGGTGCGGGACAGCGGCGCGGTCGCGGTCGTGACGGACGGCACCTCGGACGAGGCGTTCGCGGCGGGCGGTGCCCCGGTGGTCGTGGCGCAGCGCGACGCCATGACGAACAACGACCACATGGACGACGTCTGCCCTCTGCCGGGCGACGCATCCCCTCTGCCGGGCGACGCTCACCATCTGGCGGGCGACGCCGCCCGCTTCCCGGCCGCCGGACCCGACGACCTCGCCTACGTCGTCTACACCTCCGGCTCCACCGGCACCCCCAAGGGCGTCATGGTCGAGCACCGGGGCATCCTCAACACCGTCCAGTTCCGCAGGAGTTACTACGGGCTCGGACCGGAGTCCCGCGTGCTCCAGGTCGACCCCATCCACGCCGACGCGGGCATATCCGACGTCTTCACGGCGCTGGCGTCCGGCACCCCCCTCGTCGTCATCGACCGGGATCACCTCCTCGACCCCGACGCGGTCGCGCAGGTCATCCGCCGCGAGGGCATCACCCACGCCCAGATGGTGCCCAGCCTCTACCAACTGCTCCTGGACCACGCAGCCCCGGCACTGGCCTCGGTACGCCAGGTCGTACTCGGCGGAGAGCGGATCACCGACGCCCTCGCCGCCCGGCACGCCCAGGTGCTCCCGCACTCCGACCTCTTCAACGAGTACGGGCCCAGCGAGGACAGCGTCCTGTCGACCCTGCACCGGCTCGTACCGGGGGAGGAGCAGGTCCCCATCGGACGGCCGCTCCCCGACCGGTGGGTCGACATCCTCGACGAGGACGGACGGCTCGTGCCCTTCGGCACCCCCGGCGAGCTCTGCGTGGGCGGTGTCGGTCTCGCGCGCGGCTACCTCGGCGCCCCGGAACTGACCGAGCGGCGCTTCGTCCCGCACCCCGAACGCGAGGGCGCCCGGATGTACCGCACCGGCGACCTCGCGCGGCTGCTGCCCGACAACACCCTGCTCTACCTCGGCCGGATCGACGACCAGGTCAAGGTACGCGGCAACCGCGTCGAGCCCGGAGAGGTCGCCGCCGTTCTGGAACTCGCCGACCAGGTGCGCGCCGCCGCGGTCGTCGCCGCCCCCGGCCACGCGGGCGAAGTTTGTCTCGTGGCCTACGTGGTGGGCGACGCCGACCACGCAGGACTGCGCGCACACCTCACCGCGCGACTGCCCGCCTTCATGGTGCCGGAGGCCTTCGTCACGGTGGACGCGCTGCCGCTCTCCCCGAGCGGCAAACTGGACCGCCGCGCGCTCCCGCCGGTGCCCGGCACCCCGGCGCCGCACGCCCCGGCCCCGGCCGCCGACAGCACCTGGACCGAGGCCGAACAGCACGTCGCCCGGATCTGGGCCAAGCTGCTCGGACGCCCGGTCACCGACCTCGACGCGGACCTGTTCGCCATCGGCGGGCACAGCCTGGTCGCCGCACGGATCGCCCTGGAACTCGGCGTCAGCGTGAGCACCGTGTTCACCCGGCCGACCATCAGGGCCCTCGCCGCCGTGTCCCGCGACACCCCGAGCGGGCCAGCGGCGCGGCAGGCGGAGACCTCCGCCGCCACGGGCCGGGACAGCACGGTGGCGGGCCCGCTGTCGCGGGCGCAGCGCCGCGTCTGGCTGACCTCACGGCGGACTGCGCCGGACACCTTCCTCATCTCCGACCTGGTCCGCACCGGCCAGTGCATCGACGCGGCGGCCCTGCGCACCGCCCTGGCCGCCGTGGTGGCCCGGCAGTCGATGCTCCGCGCCTGCGTCCGCGCCGACGGACGGTCGGCCGAGCTGGTCGTCGCCGACCAGCTGCCCGACGGCCCGCCGCTGACCGTCGTCGAGCTGCCCGACGCGGACCCGGACGGCACCGCCGTGGCCCAGGCCCTGCGCGCGGCCCGGCAGGTCTCCTTCGACCTGGAACGCCCACCGCTCCTGGCCGTACGGCTGCTGAAGGGCCCGCGCGGCGGCGACCTGCTGACCGTCACCGCCCACCACCTGGTGTACGACGGGGCCAGCGTCGACGTACTGCTCACGGACCTGTTCACGGCCTACGAGCGGATACGGGCCGGGGAACCGGCCGACCTGCCCCCACTGGAGTACGACTACCGCGACTGGGTAGCCGAGGAACACGCCTGGCTGAACGGCGAGGAGGCCCGCGAGCACGAGGACTTCTGGCGCAAGCGGCTGCACGGCGTCGGACACTCCGGCGACCTCGTCGACCCCGCCCGGCGCGGCCCCCGCCGAGGCCACGCGGGCGTCGCCCGGCGCAGTGTTCCCGCCACGGTCCTCGACGGGGCCACCGGCACCCCGTTCGCGGTGGTCGTCACCGCGTTCACCACCCTCGTCCACCGGGTCACCGGCAGCCGTGACGTGGTCGTCGGCTGCCCGGCCAGCCTGCGCAGGCACGCCGACGCCGACCCGCTGATCGGCTACCTCGCCAACGCCGTACCACTGCGCCTCGAATTCGGCCCCGAAACGGACCTGGCGAGCCTCCTCGACCATGTCCAGGACCGTGTCTTCGAGGCGTACGAGTACTCGCGCCTGCCCTTCGACGTCCTGGCCGAGCGCATTCCGCTGCCCGCGGGCCCCGGCCGCAGCCTGCTGCTCGACCTCGGGGTGAGCTGGGAGAACGCGAGCATCCGTACCGAGAACTACCTGGTCGAGGACGTGCTGCCCGACCGGCTCCCCGCGAACAGCGACCTGTGGCTGTACGCGAGCCGCCGGGGTGACCTGCTGCGCCTCGACCTCACCTACGACGACCAGCTGGTGACGGCCGACGAGGCGGAGGAGTTCGCCGACAGGCTGGTCGAACTGGTCGGCCAGGTCACGACGGACCCCGCCGCGCCCGTCTCCGCCGAGCCCACAGGACCCGTAGAGCCGACGGAGCCGACCGATCCCACCGATCCCACCGCCGTCGTGGAGGCGGATTGGGGGACGACGCACTACGACTTCTGAGCGACGCAAGCCGACTTCTGACCCCTCCGCCGAACCCCTCCGCCGAACCTCTCCGCCGAACCCCTCACGCCGACCCCCGCCCGCCATGCCGCACCGTCTCCTCGGTGCCGTCGAGTCAGAAATTCTGGAGCAGTGGAACACAACACTTCCCTCCCCGTCCTGCCGGTGTCCGAGGCGACACTGACCGGGCTGTTCCGGGAGACCGTTCTGCGGCACGGCGACCGGCCGGCTGTCCGGGACGACCGCACCCACCTCACCTACCGCGACCTCGACCGGGCCTCCGACGCACTCGCGCACCGGCTGCGCGCGACCGGCGTCACCGGCGGCGACCGCGTGGTCTACCACCTCGAACGGGGCGTCCAGGTCTTCGTCGCCCTGCTCGCCGTACTGAAGGCGGGCGCGGCCTACGTACCGGTCGACACCCGTTACCCCGACGCGCGCCGGGATCTGATGATCACCCGGAGCCGCCCGGCGCTCGTGCTGACCGACCTCCCCGAGGCCGTGTCCGAGCACATCGCCGGACTCGGCGTCGAAGTGCTCCGCGTCGACGGCGCCCCGGACCTCTCCGGGGGCGCCGACCCCGTACCGGGCGGCCGGGAACCCCTGACCGCCGACGATCCCGCCGCGCTGCTCTTCACCTCGGGCTCGTCCGGCACCCCCAAGGCCGTCGTCCTGACCCACGGCAACCTCAGCCACTTCGCCCACAACGACGCCCTGCCCCGGCTCGGCCCCGACGACCGGGTCGGCCATGTGTCGAGCCTCTCCTTCGACGCCTTCCACTACGAGACCTGGTGCGCGTTCGCGGGCGGCGCCGAGATCTTGGTGCTGCCGACCATGCCGGACCTCGTCGGCCGCGACATCCAGCGAGAGCTCCGCAGACACCGGATCAGCGCCATGCTGGTGCCCACGATGGCCGTCAACCATGTGGTGCGCGAGGACCGCGAAGCGTTCTCCTGTCTGCGCGTGCTGTGCACGGGCGGGGACGTCATCCTTCCGCAGACCTGCCGCGACCTGCTGGCAGGCTCGTTCGCCGGGCGGCTCTTCAACCTCTACGGCCCCACCGAGGCCACCACCGCCTGCGTGGCACACGAGATACGGGACGTGACGCCCGAGGCCGACTCGGTCCCGATCGGCCGCCCGCTGCACGGCGTCACGATCCGGGTGCTTGACGCCACCCACGCCGAGGTGGCGCCGGGCGAACCCGGTGAGCTGCACGTGGCCGGCCCCGGCGTCGCCCTCGGCTACCTCGACCAGCCGGAGCTGACCGGCGAACGCTTCCCGGCCGACCCGTTCGCCGCCGACGGCAGCCGGATGTACGCGACCGGCGACCTCGTACGCCTGGACGCCGAAGGCGAATTGCACTACCTCGGCCGCACCGACGACCAGGTCAAGATCCGCGGCTACCGGGTCGAACCCCGCGAGGTCGAACGCGCGCTGGCCCGGCACGGCGCGGTGCGGGAGGCGGCGGTGCTCGCGGTCGGCGCGGGGGAGGACCGCCATCTGGTGGGGCTCGTCGTCGCCGACGGCGCGGTCTCCCTGGGGGACCTGCGCGCGTACGCCGAGACCTCCCTGCCCGACTTCATGGTGCCCAGCGCCCTGATCCGGGTCCCGGAGATCCCGGCCACCGTGCACGGCAAGCGCGACCTCGACCGGCTCCGCACCGTCGTCGAGGAGCACCAGCGCCGCGACGCCGGACACGTCACACCGCGCGACGACGAGGAGCGCTATCTGGCGGGTATCTGGCAGGACCTCCTGGCCGTCGAACGGGTCGGCGTCACCGACGACTTCTTCGAACTGGGCGGCAACTCCCTGCTCTCCTTCCGGCTCCTGCGCCGGGTGGCGAAGGAGCTGGGGGTGACCCTCAGCTCCCGTGAGGTGCTGACCACGAGTCGGCTGGAGTCCCTGGCGACTCTCATCCGGGACCGGAAGGAACTGGTAGGGCCATGACCGAACCCGCCATAGATCTCACCGACCCTGATCGCTTCGTACGGGGCGAACACCACGCGATGCTCGCCCGGCTGCGCGAGACGGACCCCGTCCACTGGCACGCGACGGGGCCGGGCAGCGGCTTCTGGGCACTGACCGGGTACGACGAGGTGGCGCAGGTGTACCTCGACCACACCGACTTCAGCTCGGAGAGCGGGCCGATGCTCGGCGGCTCGTTCCGCAGCGAGCGAGATCCGTCGGCCGGGCTGATGATGGTGGCAACGGACCTGCCCCGCCACCGGATGATCCGCCAGCAACTGCACTGGGCCTTCAGCCAGGACATGATCCGCAAGGTAGCGGCGCAGGTCACGACGCTGGTCGAGGCCGCCATCGACCGCGCACTCGCCGACGGCGGCTGCGACTTCTCCACCGACGTGGCCACCGAGCTGCCCGCCGGGGCGGTGATGGCCGTCATGGGAGTGTCCCACCGTGACGCGCACGAACTCATCGGCCTGACGCGCCGCATGATCGGTTTCCGTGACCCGTACTTCGCCGACCCGACGGAGGACGAGCGTCTGATCCTCGCCATGACGCAGGCGGACATCTTCGAGTTCTTCGCCGAGGTGCTGCGCGACCGCCGCAAGAATCCGGGCGACGACCTCGTGAGCAGGCTGCTCGGCGCGGAGATGAACGGCCGTCCCTGGACCGAGGACGAGATCCTCTACAACTGCATGAACATCGCGGTCGGCGGCAATGAGACCTCGTCGTACACGGCCTGCTCAGGCCTTGAGGCATTGATCGGCCACCCGGAACAGTACGCGGCGCTGCGGGCCGACCCGCACCTCCTGGACAGCGCGGTCAACGAGATCCTCCGCTGGAGTTCCACCAACCTCTATGTGCGCCGTGGCGCGCTGCGGGACGTGGAGGTCGGCGGCAGGACGATCCGCCGCGGTGACGTCCTCACCCTGTGGAACGTCTCGGCCAACCGCGACGCCAGGCAGTTCACCGACCCCGGCACCTTCGATCTCGCCCGTACCCCCAACCGCCATCTGTCCTACGGCACGGGCCTGCACCGCTGCATCGGGGCGATGCTCGCGCAGACCGAACTGTCCATACTGTTCCGCAAGGTCGCCGACCTGCCCACGGCCGCGCGTCTCGCCGGGCCGGTCCAGCGGCTCAGGTCCAACTTCATCAACGGCACCACCAGCCTTCCGGTCAGTTTCGGCGGACCGCGTCAGAAGGAGGCCCGACACGCATGAATGACGCGTTTCTGCGGACGGGAGACCCCGACGCCCCGGTGCGGCTGCTCGTCTTCCCGCACGCCGGAGGCTCGGCGTCCGCCTACCTCTCCTTCGTGCAGAGCCTGCGGCCCGGATACGAGGCGCTCCTCTTCGAACTCCCCGGCCGCGACGAGGGCGAGGCCGCCGCCCGACCGAAGGACTTCGAGGCCGCCGTGGACGGCCTCGCCCCCGGCTTCCGGGCCGCCGTCGACCGGCCGTGCGTGGTCTTCGCCCACAGCATGGGCGCCCTTCTCGCCCACCGGCTGGTCGGCGCGCTGCCCGCCGGACAGCGGGAGCTGATCCGGACCGTCGTGGTCTCCGCCGCACGCTCACCACGGTCCGCCGCCGACATCGCCACCATGCCTGACGCCCCGTTCGTCGCCCGCACCCGCGCCTCGGTCCTCGCGGACCTGCGACGCTTCGGAGGCTGCCCGCCGGAGCTGTTCGAGGACGAACAGCTCATCGACCACTTCGTCGACGTACTCGGCCACGACCTCCACCTGGCCGACACCTACACCCAGGGCACCGGCTGCCACGACGGAGTGCCCTACGAAGTCTGGTACGGCACCGACGACACGACCCTGGACCAGGAGTCCCTGCGAAGCTGGTCGGAAAGCACCCCGCAAAGCGCCGAGCCCCGAGGTTTCCCCGGCGCCCACTTCTACCTCTTCGAACATCCCGGCGCCGGAGCGGCTCTGCGAGAGCTGCTGGACGGGGCAGCGGGGCTCACGAATGCTGTCAAGACGTCGGACGGCCAGCTTCTGATCGAATGAAGTCACATGTGGAGATTCCGCTGCCGGGTTGGTGGGAGGGCGTGATGATGCTCGTGGCTCCGCCGGGGCTGGTGGCTCCGCCGGGGCTGGCCGCTCTGCCGGGGCCGGTGGCTCCGTCTCGACCGGTGCGGCTGATCCGGCGGGTGCGGCCGGTGTCCTGGCGGGGTGCTGCGTGACGTAGGGGGCCCTGTCGCTCGGTGGTCGTGCGGAGTCGTCCGCCGGTGGCGGGACTCGCGCGCCGCGCCCGCGCCGCCGCCGGTCGTCGGGATCCTTCGGACCCGCTGTCGGGACGCGGACCCGAGCAAGGGGGAGACCTTGGCTTCTGTGCTCGCAAGACCACGACGTTCCCTTTCCCGCCGAGGGCGGCAGCTGATCTCGTCGGCCGCTGCCAGTGCTCTGGCGCTGACGGGCCTGGTGGCGCTCACCGCGCCAGTACATGCCGCCGACGCCGACGCCGACGGCCCACTGGCGTACGTGGCCAACTTCCACGCCGACGCCGTCACGGTCATCGACACCGGCACGAACACGGTCGCCCGCACCATCAACGTCGGCGACAGCCCCATCGGTGTGGCGGTCAACCCCGTCGACACCCGCGCCTACGTCACCAACTTCGACGACGCGACGGTCTCGGTGATCGACACGGAGACCAGTGCGGTCACCGCGACCATCCCCGTCGGCAGCAATCCCCTGAGCGTGGCGTTCACCCCGTCCGGCAACCGCGCGTACGTCGCGAACAGCGGCGAGGAGTCGGTCTCGGTCATCAACACCGCGACGAACACGGTCACCGCCACCGTCCCGGTGGGCGGCTCCCCGAACGGCGTGGCGGTGAGCCCATCGGGCACCGCCGTCTACGTCACCAACAACAACGGCGCCACGGTCTCCGTGATCGACACCTCGACCAACACGGCGACCGCCCGTGTCCCGGTCGGAAGCGCCCCCTCCGGCGTGGCGGTCAGCCCCTCCGGAAGCGTGGCCTACGTGGCCAACAACAGCGACGACGACTCCGTCTCCGTGATCGACACCGCGACCCACACCGTGTCCGCCACCATCGCGGTCGGATCCAGGCCGAACGGTGTCTCGTTCGACCCCTCCGGCGCGAGGGCGTACGTCGCCGACCGTGGCAGCGACGACGTGAGGTGATCGACACCGCGACCAACGCCGTGACGGCGACCGTCCCGGTCGGCGCGGGTCCGGCCAAGGTCGAGGTCAACCCGTCCGGCACAGCCGCCTACGCCACCAATGTGGCCGACGACACTGTCTCGGTGATCGACACCTCGACCAACACCGTCACCTCCACCATCACCGGCTTGAACGGCCCCTACGGCATGGCCTTCCTCGCCCCACGCACCGACGCGAAGGCAGACATCGACGTCAACCTCACCGCGCAGCCGCACCTGAGCATCCTGGTGCCCTACCTGAGCTACACCCTCACCGCCCGCAACACCGGCCCCCAGGCCGTCACCTCCGCGACCCTGACCGCGAAGCTCCCGGCGGGCACCTCCGCCACCCACCTCGCCCCCGGATGCACCGCCTCCGGTACCACGGTGACCTGCGCCTACGGGGCCATCGCCCACAACGCGAGCGTCCAGAAGACATTCCGCGTCCCCCTGCACCTGCTGTCCCTGGGCAAGGCCAAGGTCACCGCCCTGCGCACCGCCTCCACACCCACCGACCCCACCCCGTCCAACGACAGCGCGTCGGTCACCTGCACCGCCCTCTCCGTCATCCTCGTCACCTGCCCCTGCCCCC
>NZ_JASKYR010000257.1:0-11194 GCF_041028215.1 Streptomyces flavofungini | reverse complement strand
TGGGTACCGCCCGCCGAGGATACAAAGCCGGGGGCGCGGGGGGTGCGGGCGTTTCACAGGGTGACCCTGCGGCGTTGCCTCGCCGACACCTTGTGCGAGCCCTTGACCGGGCTTCTGCCCGCTCCTATGGTCGCCACGCCACCCATGACGTAGGACGTGGGATCTCCTCCGGCAGGCAGGGAGAAACAGTGAGCGATCCGACCCCTCCGAGCGCGTCGCGGCACGGCACGCGGCCCGGACCCCCATCCGCACCGGACCGCAGGTCCTTCCTCAGGTACACCGGGGCGCTCGGCACCGCCGCCGCCCTCGGGCCCACCCTCGCGGCCTGCTCCTCGGGCCCGGAGTCGACCAACGAGACCGGCGACGGCGGCCAGGGCGGCGACGCCACCCTCACCGCCGTCATCGGCTACGGCAACGACGGGAGCTGGGACCCGACCCAGACCGCGTCCGCCTTCGCCATGGCGGGCAACGAACACATCTACGAGGGGCTGCTCGGCACCGACCCGATCACCCGCGAGCCGTACGCGGCGCTCGCCACCGAGGTCCCCGGCGACCTCAGGGCGACCACGTGGAAGTTCTCGCTGCGTCCCGGCGCCACGTGGCACGACGGCAAGCCCGTCACCGCCGACGACGTCGTGTTCGTCTTCGACCGCATCCTCGACCCGAAGACCCAGACCCTGGCCAAGGGCTTCTTCGAGAGCTGGCTGAAGGAGGTCAGGAAGACCGGCGCGGACTCCGTGGAGCTGATCCTGAAGTTCCCCTTCCCGGACGGCGCCGCCCGCCTCTCCCTCGCCAAGATCATGCCGAAGCACGTCTTCGGCGCGCCCGGCGCCTGGGACGAGGCCACCAAGGGCAAGACGGTGGGCTCGGGGCCGTACCGGATGACCGCGCACCACCCGAAGTCGAACACCACCTTCGCCGCGTTCGCGGACTACAACGGCCCCCGCAAGGCCGCCTTCAAGAAGATGAACTGGCTGACGATCGTGGACGCCGCGCCGCGCGTCGCGAAGATCTCCGGCTCCGGCGCGGACGCGGAGATCTCCGACAACATCCCCTACGCCAACATCACACAGCTGAAGAAGGGCGGCCTCACCGTCGAGGGCGGGGCCGGGATGAACAACCTCTTCCTGCTCTTCAACACCGCGCACCAGCCCTTCGACGACGTACGCGTGCGCCAGGCCCTGCACCACGCCATCGACCGCGAGAAGATGATCGAGGCCGCCCTCCGCGGCCACGGCAAGGCCTCGACCTCCTTCCTCAACGAGTCCAACCCCTCCTACCGGCCCGCGAAGACGGTCTACGGCTACGACCTGGCGAAGGCGAGGAAGCTCCTCAAGGAGGCCGGTGTCAGCAAGCTGAGCATCAACCTCATGGCCGTCAACGTGAGCTGGATCGTCGACTGCCTGCCGACCGTCAAGGACGGCTGGGAGAAGCTCGGCGTCGACGTCACCCTCGACCCGCAGGAGACCACCGCCGTCTTCACCAAGCTGGACCAGCAGAAGGACTTCCAGGTCGTCGCGGCGGCGTCCAACCCCAACCAGTTCGGCCTCGACGCCGATCTGATCATGCGCTACAACTACGGCCCCGAGAACATCTGGATGGGCTACGCGCGCTGGGCCGACAACGCTGTCGCCAAGAAGCTCTTCAGGGACATGGACCGGGCCACCCGCGAGCCGGAGGCGGCCAGGAAGCGGGCCATGATCCAGGACTGCATCGACACCGTGGCCGAGCAGGCCGTGCTCTACCCGGTCGTGCACAACGAACTCATGACGGCCTGGGACCCCGACAAGGTCAGCGGCGTCCAGGCCCAGCCCTACCCCGGGATCAACCTGCTCAAGGCCAAATGGGCCTGATGAGGGAGCCGCACGCGTGACCGCAGTCGTCAGGATTCTGGCCCGCCGCATCGCCCTGCTCGTCCCCCTGCTCCTCGGCATCGTCCTCTTCGTCTTCCTCGTCATGCGGTTCTCGGACACCGACCCGGCCTCCGCGTTCTTCCAGGGCGCCAACCCCACCCCCGGGCAACTGCACCGGTTCCGCGAGGAGAACGGGCTGCTCGATCCGCTCCCCGTCCGCTACATCGCCTTTGTAGGGGACCTGCTCCAGGGCGACCTGGGCATCAGCGTCCTCAACCGCTCCCCCGTCCTCGACCAGGTCATGACCGCCCTGCCGCTCACCATGCAGCTCACCTTCCTGGGGCTCGGCATCGCCGTGGTCCTCTCGCTCACCCTCGGCGTGACGGCGGCCATCCACCGCGACCGGCTGCCGGACCAGCTCATCCGCGTCCTCTCCCTGACCGGGGTCGCCGCGCCCGGCTTCTGGCTCGCGCTGCTGATGATCCAGTACCTGGCCGTCGACCTCGGCTGGTTCCCGACCGGCGGCTACATCAACCCCGCCGACTCCTTCACCGGCTGGCTGCGGTGCATGACGCTGCCCGCCTTCGCGCTCTCCCTGCCGGTGGCGGCGGGCCTCACCCGCATCATCCGCACCTCCGTGGTCGAGGAGCTCGACAAGGACTACGTCCGCACCGCCATCGGCAACGGCCTGCCCCCGGTGGTCGTCGTCGGCCGCAACGTGCTCCGCAACGCCCTCATCAACCCGCTCACCGTGCTCGGTCTGCGCGTCGGCTATCTGCTCGGCGGCGCCGTCGTCATCGAGACGATCTTCTCGCTGCCCGGGATGGGCAAGCTGATGATCGACGCGGTCAAGAACGGCGACCCGGCCGTCGTGCAGGGCGTCGTGATCACCACCGCCGTCGGCTTCGTCGTCGTCAACCTCGTCATCGACATCCTGCACCTGCTGGTCAACCCCCGGCTGCGGGGCTCCGCCTGATGGCCGCGCGACTTACCGAAGAGGCCCGCTGATGTACTCCACGCGCAGATCGCTGACCGAGCGCCTCGCCGTGCCCGGCATCCGCGTCCGGTCGCTGCGGACGCTCCCCGTCCCCTCCCGCATCGCGGTCGGCGTCGTCGGCCTGGTCGTCCTGGTCGCCCTCCTCGCCCCGCTCATCGCCCCCCACGACCCCCTGGACCAGCAGCCGCAGACCGACGGCACCGGACACCCCTCCGCCGAGCACTGGATGGGCCAGGACAGCCTCGGCCGCGACATCCTCAGCAGGCTCATGTACGGGGCGCGCTGGTCCCTCGCCATCGGCCTGGGCGCCACGCTGCTCGCCCTCCTCGTCGGCGCGGTCATCGGCGCGGTCGCCGCGACGTCCCGCAAGGCCGTCGACGAGACGCTGATGCGCTCCCTCGACGTCGTCATGGCCTTCCCCGGCATCGCGCTCGCCGCCGTGCTCGTCGCGGTCTTCGGCGGCGGCATCACCGTGCTGATCTGCGCGATCGCGTTCCTGTTCACCCCGCCGATCGCCCGCGTCGTACGGGCCAACGTCCTCGACCAGTACGGGGAGGACTACGTGAGCGCCGAGCGCGTCATCGGCGCGCGCACCCCGCACATCCTCATCCGCCACGTCGCCGTGAACTGCGCGGCGCCCATCCTCGTCTTCTGCACGGTGCAGGTCGCCGAGGCCATCGTCTTCGAGGCCTCGCTCTCCTTCATCGGCGCGGGCGTCCGGCCGCCTGACCCGTCCTGGGGCAGCGTCATCGCCGACGGCAAGAACATGGTCCTGATCGGCGGCTGGTGGGCGACGGTCTTCCCCGGCCTGCTCATGCTGATCACGGTGCTCTCCCTCAACGTCCTCTCCGAGGGCCCCCCTGGAGGCCCCGGAACCGGGCAGCGGCGAGATCCTGCCCCTCCCCGGCCTGACCGAGGCGGCGGCCCGCCTGCGCTCCCGGGCCCGCCCGCTCCCGACGGGCACCCCCGTGCTCGCCGTCGAGAACCTGCGGATCTCCTTCCCCGAGCGGCACGCGGGGGTCGACATCGTCGACGGCATCAGCTTCGACGTACGTCCCGGCGAGGTACTCGGCCTGGTCGGCGAGTCGGGCTGCGGCAAGTCGCTGACCGCCCTGACGGTGATGGGCCTGGAGCCGAAGGGCGCCCGGGTGCGGGGCGACATCACCTTCGACGGCCGGCGGCTCACCGGCCTGCCCATGCGCGCGCGCCGCCGCCTCCTCGGCCACGACATGGCGATGATCTACCAGGACGCCCTGTCCTCCCTGAACCCCGCGATGACCGTCCGCGCCCAGCTCAAGCAGGTCGTCCGCAGAGGAGGCCGCCGCACCGCCCCCGAACTCCTCTCCCTGGTCGGCCTCGACCCGGAACGCACCCTGCGCAGCTACCCCCACGAACTCTCCGGCGGCCAGCGCCAGCGCGTCCTGATCGCCATGGCCCTCTCCCGCGACCCGAAGCTGATCGTCGCCGACGAGCCCACCACGGCCCTGGACGTCACCGTGCAGGCCCAGATCATCCAGCTCCTGCTCCGCCTCCGCGAGGAACTCGGCTTCGCCCTGATCCTCGTCTCCCACGACCTCGCCCTCGTCGCCGACGTCACCGACCGCGTGGTGGTGATGTACGGCGGCCAGATCGTCGAGACAGGCGTCACGGCGGACCTGGTCGAATCCCCCTCCCACCACTACACCCGGGGCCTGCTCGGCTCGGTCCTCTCCCTGGAGTCAGCGGCCCGGCGCCTCACCCAGATCAGGGGCGTGGTCCCGTCCCCGGCGGACTTCCCGAAGGGCTGCCGCTTCGCGGACAGATGCCCGCTGGCGAGCGAGGTGTGCCGATACGAGGTACCAGAGCTGAGGGGCGGCAGAGCCCACGCGACGGCATGCCATCACCCGGCGGACCTCGGAGGGCAGCCCCGGAGGGGCGCCCCCAGGGGCGCGGGGAACTGCGCGACCAGCCCCCACGAAGGGCAAGCCGAATGACAACCCCCCTGGTCAAGCTGGACGCAGTCCACATCGTGCACAAGGCCCGCACCGGCACCCTCTGGTCGCGGGACAAGGTCCATGCGCTCACCGGGGCGGACCTGACCATCGCCCCCGGCGAGACCATCGGCATCGTAGGAGAATCCGGCTGCGGCAAGACGACCCTGGCCAAGGCCCTGGTGGGCGTCCAGCGGCCGACCACCGGCACGGTGACCTTCCGGGGCGAGGACCTGTGGACCATGACCCCGGCCGCCCGCCGCCAGGCGATCGGCACCGGCACGGGCATGGTCTTCCAGGACCCCTCGACCGCCCTGAACCGCAGACTCCCCGTACGCCGCATCCTCCGCGACCCCCTGGACGTGCACCGCCGGGGCACCCCGGCTGAGCGGGCGGACCGCGTACGGGAGCTGATGGACCTGGTGGGTCTCCCGCCGGGCCTGGCGGAAGGCCTCCCCGGCCAGCTCAGCGGCGGCCAGCGGCAGCGCGTCGCGATCGCGCGGGCGCTGGCCCTTGAGCCGGAGCTCATCGTGGCCGACGAGCCGACCAGCGCCCTGGACGTCTCCGTCCGCGCCCAGATCCTCAACCTCCTCCTCGACCTCAAGGAACGCCTCGGCCTCGCCCTGGTGTTCGTGTCGCACGACATCCAGACCGTCCGCAGGATGAGCGACCGCGTGGTCACCATGTACCTCGGCAGGATCGTCGAGGAGTCACCGGCCGCCGAGATCCTGGACCGCGCCTGGCACCCGTACACCCGCGCCCTGTTCTCCGCGACGCCCGGTCTGCTCGACCCCATCGACCCGATCCCGCTGGTGGGGCCCGTGCCGTCGGCGACCAGACCGCCGAGCGGCTGCCCGTTCCGTACGCGCTGCTGGAAGGCGGACGAGGCGTGCGCCGCCGCCATGCCGGAGGCCGTGGACGCGGGGCCCGCGCACACGTTCCGCTGCCACCACCCCGTAGGGGAGGGTGAGTCGACCCACGAGCTCGTCGTCCAGGCCGCCGCCACGGCCCCCGCACCAGCCACCAGGGAGCGCCCATGACTCTTCCGGCCCCGCTCAGCGGTGTCGTACCGCCCGTCTGCACCCCCCTGACACCCGAGCGCGAGGTGGACACGGCCTCGCTCGTGCGGCTCGTGGACCACCTGGTCGCGGGCGGCGTCGACGGCCTCTTCGTGCTCGGCACGTCCTCGGAGGCCGCCCATCTCACCGACCGGCAGCGGGCCGTGGTGCTCGACACGGTCGTCCGGCACGTGGCCGGGCAGCTCCCCGTGCTCGCGGGCGCCATCGACATGACCACACCCCGCGTCCTGGACCATGTGCGGGCGCTCACCGGGGCGGGCGCCGACGCCGCCGTGGTCACCGCGCCCTTCTACACGCGCACGCACCCGGCCGAGGTCCGGCGCCACTTCCAGCTCGTCGCCCGGGGTTCGCGGGTGCCGGTCATCGCCTACGACCTGCCGGTGGGCGTGCACACGAAGCTGAGCACGGAGACGGTGCTCGGCCTGGCCGCCGAGGGGGTGCTCGCGGGCCTGAAGGACTCCAGCGGCGACGAGGGCGGCTTCCGTGCGGTCGTCGTCGGGAAGCGGGCGCTGCCGGGCGTCTTCAGCGCGCTGACCGGGTCGGAGCTGACGGCCGACGCGGCGCTCGCCATGGGCGCCGACGGGGTGGTGCCCGGCCTCGGGAACGTCGACCCCGAGGGGTACGTACGCCTCTGCCGCGCCGGCCGCGAGGGCGACTGGGCGCGGGCGCGGGCCGAACAGGAGCGGCTGTGCGCGCTGTTCCGCATGACGGCCGTGGGCGATCCGGCCCGGATGGGCGGCGCTTCGTCGGCGCTCGGCGCCTTCAAGGCGGCGCTGCACCTGCGCGGCGTCATCGCCTGCCCCGCGACGGCGGACCCGCAGATCCCGCTCTCCCCGGAGGAGACGAAGAGGGTGGGCAAGCACCTGGCCGCAGCAGGGCTGTTGTAGCGGCGCCGCTCCCGGCCCGGGGTCTCTCCCGGTCCGGGACCCGCCTCACGTCCCCGGCGCGACCAGACCCGTCTCGTACGCCACGATCACCAGCTGGGCCCGGTCGCGCGCGCCGACCTTGCCCATGATGCGGCTGACGTGGGTCTTCGCGGTGAGCGGGCTGAGGCCGAGGGTCTCGGCGATCTCCGTGTTGTTGAGGCCCCTGGCGACGAGCGCGAGGACCTGGCGCTCGCGCTCCGAGAGCCCCTCGGGGCCGCCGCGCACCGCGAGGCCCGCCGTGTCCGGCGCCCGGAGCACCCGCGCGATGAGGCGGGCGGTCGGGCCCGGCGAGAGGAGCGCGTCGCCCGCGGCGACCGTGCGGATGGCGTCCAGGAGTTCGGCGGGCCGGGTGTCCTTGACCAGGAAGCCGGAGGCTCCCGCGCGGAGCGCGTCGACGACGTGCTCGTCGGTGTCGTACGTCGTGAGCATCAGGACCTTCACGCCCGCGAGGTCCTCGTCGGCGGCGAGCAGCCGGGTGGCCTCGATGCCGTCGAGGTCGGGCATGCGGATGTCCATGACGACCAGGTCGGCGCGCTCGGCACGGGCCAGGGCGACCGCGCCGCGGCCGGTGCCCGCCTGCCCCACCACCTCCATGTCGGGCGCCGATTCGACGAGCATCGCGAACGCGGCGCGCACCAGCGTCTGGTCGTCGGCGAGCAGGACACGGATCGTCATATGAGGCCTCCCGGAGCGGCGGGTGCGAGCGGCAGCACCGCGCGGACCATGAAACCGCCCTCGGTCCGGGGGCCCGCATCCAGGGTGCCGCCGACCGTGCGGGCCCGCTCCCGCATGCCGATGAGTCCGAACCCCGGTGCGTGCGCGGGCTCCTGGCGTCCGCCGTCGCCGTCGTCGGTGACCGTCACGGTGAGCGCGGCGTCCCGCGTGGTCACGTCCACGCGCACGGTGAGACCGGGGCCCGCGTGCCGCACGGCGTTGGTGAGCGCCTCCTGCACGATGCGGTACGCGGCGGCGCCCACGGCGGGCGGTGCCTCGCGCGGGCCGACGGTCAGCTCGACGCGGGCCCCCGCGGTGCGGGCGGCCTCGGCGAGGTCGGGGAGGCCGTCGAGGCCGGGCAGCGGGCCCCTGGCCTCCGGTGCCCCGTCGTCGGTGCCGGACCGCAGCACCTCAAGGGTGGCGCGGAGTTCGCCGCGGGCGGCGCGGCAGGTGTCGGCCACGTCGTCGAGGGCCTTGGCGACGGCCGCGCGGTCCAGGCGGTCGGGGTCGGCGGCCAGGACGTGCGCGGCCACCGACGTCTGGACGCCGATCAGGGTGATGCTGTGGGCCAGCAGGTCGTGCAGGTCGCGGGCGACCCGCAGCCGCTCCTCGGCGACGCGGCGGCGGGCCTCCTCCTCACGGGTGCGCTCGGCGCGTTCGGCGCGCTCGACGACGGAGGCGATGTACTGGTGGTGGACCCGTACGTAGACGCCGATCAGCAGGAACGCCACGATCCAGCCGGTGACCCGCAGCGCGTCCCTGCCCTCGGCGAGCCCCTGGCCGAACTTCACCGCCAGCATCAGGCCGATGACGGCGGAGCCGATGAGCGCGGTGCGCAGGAGGCCGCCGGTCACGGCGACGGTGTAGAGGCCGAGCATGGAGACGGCCATCGGCGCCGTGTGGTCGTAGTCCAGCGCGTGGTAGGGCGCGACGAGGACGACCAGGCAGGCGAAGGAGAGCAGCGGGGCGCGGCGGCGCCACACCGCCGGGACGTGCGCGGCGAGCAGCAGCGTCCAGCCGAGTGCGTCGAGCGCGCGGCCGTCGGGGCGCGGGCCCGCGCCGAGGACCACGGCGCTGACCGCCGCCGCGGCGGCGAGCAGTACGTCGCCGCGCAGGGTGGGGGCCGGGCTGCCGGGCTGTCGGCGCGGCCCGGGGAACCCGGCGAGGGCAGAGGTGCTTCCGTCCGGGTCCCGGGTCGCGTCCACGGTCCCATCCTCCGTCAGGTGGTGGCCGCGGGCTGCCGTTCCGGCTCGGGCGCGGGCGCCGGCGGCGCCTTCGACAGCGGCCCCGGCCACCACACCTTCCTGCCGAGCGCCACGCTCGCGCTCGTCACCAGGTACGTACGCACCAGGAAGGTGTCGAGGAGGACGCCGACGGCGATGACGAAGCCCAGCTCGACGAGTTGGACGAGGGGCATGTTGGTGAGCACGGCGAAGGTGGCCGCGAGCACCAGGCCCGCGGAGGCGATGACGCCGCCCGTGGTGCGCAGTGCGGTGAGCGCGGCCGTCCCCGGTTCGGCCGCGTTCAGGCACTCCTCGCGCATGCGGTGCATCAGGAAGATCCCGTAGTCGACCCCGAGCGCGACGAGGAAGACGAAGGAGAGCAGCCCGAGCCCCGGGTCGGTGCCCTCGAAGCCGAAGAGCGGCTCGAAGAGAAGTCCCGCGATGCCGAGCGAGGCGCCCCAGACCGCGACGACCGCGGCGAGCAGCAGCAGCGGCGCGACGAGGCTGCGCAGCAGGGCGACGAGGACGAGGAGGACAGCGGCGAGCACGAGGGGCACGACGAGGGCGCGGTCGCGGTCGCTGGTGTCCCTCAGGTCGAGCTGCTGGGCGCTGGCGCCGCCGACGTAGGAGCCGTCGAGGCGGTCGCGCAGGGCCTCGATGGCGGCCCTCTCCCCCGCCGACTCGGGCGCGGACGCCGCGATGACGGAGATCTCGGTCCACTCCTCGCCGGTGCGCCCCCGCTCGGCGGAGTCGACGCCCCGGGTGTCCCGGATCGTGCCGAGGGCCTCATCGGCGCGGTCGGCGGGGGCCATGACGGTGAGGGGCCGGGTGCCCCGCTCGGGATAGGCGGCGGCGAGCGTCTCCATGGCCGTCACCGACTCGGGGGTCCTGGTGAAGGAGTCCTCCTGTTTGAGGGCGCCCGGCAGGTTCAGCGCGCCGAGCGCGAGGGCTCCGAGGAGCACGGCGCCGCCCGCGAGTACGGTGCGCGGCCTGCGCCCCGCGGACGCTCCCATCGCGGCGAAGAGGCCGCGCCGCTGCCTGGGGGCGCTGCCGAAGGCGGGGATGAGCGGCCAGAACACGCGCCGCCCGAGGAGCACGAGCACGGCGGGCAGCAGCGTCAGCATCGCCACGAGCGCGCAGAGCACGCCGACGGTGCCGAGCGGGCCCATGCCGCGGCTGCTGTTGAGATCGGCGGCGAGCAGGCAGAGCAGGCCCGCGGCGACGGTCCCCGAGGAGGCGAGCACGGCGGGTCCGCAGCCGCGCAGGGCGGCGGCCATGGCGTCGTACGGGCGTTCGAAGCGGCGGAGTTCCTCCCGGTAGCGGGAGACGAGCAGCAGGGCGTAGTCGGTGCCCGCGCCGAAGACGAGGATGGTCATGATGCCGGAGCTCTGGCCGCTGACGGAGGTGCCGAAGCCCTGGTGGAGTCCGTAGGCGACGGCCATCGCGAGGTAGTCGGCGACGCCCGCGACGGCGAGCGGCACCAGCCAGAGGAACGGGCTGCGGTAGATGAGGACGAGCAGGACCGCGACGACGGCCGCGGTGGTGTAGAGCAGGGGCCCGCCGAGTGAGTCGTAGACCTTGCTCGCGTCGGTGCTGAGTGCCCCGGGACCGCCGACGTCGACGCTCAGGCCGCCGGAGCCGCGCGCGGTGTCGCGTACGGCGTCGACGAGGGCGTCCCGCTTCTCCTCGTCCTGCCCCGGCTCGGTGCTGACGACCGGGTACATCAGGGTGGTGCCGTCCTTGGAGGGCACTCCCCTGGGCTCGGCCGCGAGCCGGTGCTCCTCGGCGATGCGGGCGATCTGCCGCCGGGCGGTCGCGCGGTCGGCGGCGCTCAGCCCGCCGTCGCGGTGGTAGACGAGCACCAGTTCGGTGGCCTGGCCGCCGGGCAACTGGTCCTGGATGTCCGCGACTTCGGTGGATTCCGCGCTTGCGGGCAGGTAGTCGACGGCCCGGTCCTGCTGGACGTCGGCGAGCTGCGCGGCGAACGGTGAGGCGAGCGCGAGCAGGACGGTCCACAGCCCCAGGAACACCCAGGGCACGGCGCGCCTTCGGCGGCGCGGCGCGGCGGTGGTCGGTGCGGCCCCCATGACGGGCCTCCTTCGGCAGGGGTGACGTGTCGGGGTCAACCCTGCCGGGGTGCGCGCGGCGATCCGTCCGGCCCGAGGCCGAGTCGGGCGCTACACCACCGGGAGGCGGGGGGCGGGAATTACTCCCCGGGGAGTACGGAAGGCGTCGTTCAGGACGGCGTGCGGGCCGCCACCAGGAGGCGGGTGACGTCCTCGGAGCAGATCGTGAGGGCGCAGCCCGCCGTGGTGAGGACGTCGCGTTCGGCCGGGGTGTAGGGGCCGTCCGCGAGGGCGATGCGGGCGCCCTGGAGGAGCAGCGCCTCGCGGCCCGCRGGGGCGAGGTGGGGGGCGAGGGGGCCGAGCGCC
>NZ_JASKYR010000256.1:0-9900 GCF_041028215.1 Streptomyces flavofungini | reverse complement strand
GTCCTCGGGCATGGCGGACATGAAGGCCCCCTCTTTCGTACGTTCCGTCATGCTACGGCCCCGGCTCCTCCGCCACGCCCCTCGGCCTACGATGATCCCGACCCGCCGATCAGCCGATCAAGCCCGTTCCTGGGGAGGAATCCGTGACCGACCAGCAGCTCACCGCCGCGACCGCCAGAGACCCGCACGCCTTCATCGCAGGACTGCCCAAGGCGGAACTGCACGTGCACCACGTCGGCTCGGCCTCCCCCCGCATCGTCTCCGAGCTCGCCGCCCGGCACCCCGACTCGGCTGTGCCGACCGACCCCGAGGCGCTCGCCGACTACTTCACGTTCACCGACTTCGCCCACTTCATCCAGGTCTACCTCTCCGTGGTGGACCTGATCCGCACCCCGGACGACGTCAATCTGCTCACCTACGAAGTGGCCCGCGACATGGCCCGGCAGAACGTCCGCTACGCCGAGCTGACCATCACCCCGTACTCCTCGGTCCGCCGCGGCATCGAGGACCGCGCGTTCATGGACGCCATCGAGGACGCCAGGCTGGCCGCCGAGAAGGAGTTCGGCACCGTACTGCGCTGGTGCTTCGACATTCCCGGCGAGGCGGGACTCGCCTCCGCCGAGGAGACGCTCCGGCTCGCCGTCACCGACAAGCTGCGCCCCGAGGGCCTGGTCTCCTTCGGCCTCGGCGGCCCCGAGATCGGCGTGCCGCGCCCGCAGTTCAAGCCCTATTTCGACCAGGCCATCGCGGCGGGCCTGCACTCGGTGCCGCACGCGGGTGAGACCACCGGACCGGAGACCGTCTGGGACGCCCTGAACCACCTGGGCGCCGAGCGCATCGGACACGGCACCACCGCCGCCCAGGACCCCCGCCTCCTCGCCCATCTGGCCGAGCACGGCATCCCGCTCGAGGTCTGCCCGACCTCGAACATCGCGACCCGCGCGGTGAGCACCCTCGACGAGCACCCCATCAAGGAGTTCGTCGCCGCCGGGGTGACCGTGACGATCAACTCCGACGACCCGCCGATGTTCGGCACCGACCTCAACAACGAGTACGCGGTCGCGGCCCGCCTCCTCGACCTCGACGAGCGCGGCATCGCCGCCCTGGCGAAGAACGCCGTCGAGGCCTCCTTCCTCGACCCGGCGGGCAAGGCCCGGATCGCCGCCGAGATCGACACGTACACGGAGACGTGGCTCGCTCCCTGACCCGGCAGCACAATGGGGCCATGCGCACCGTGACAGCAGTGGCCCACCGAGGCGATCCCTACCGCGTCCGTGAGAACACGATCCCGTCCCTGCGTTCCGCGCTCCGGCGGGGCGCGGACGTGGTGGAGATCGACGTCCGGCTGAGCGGCGACGGCGTGCCCGTCCTGCTGCACGACCCGACGCTCAAGCGCCTGTGGGGATGCGAGCGCCCGCTCGGCGTCCTGTCCGCGGCCGAGGTCGACGGCCTCACCGAGGGCGGCGTGCCGACCCTCGCCGCCGCCCTCGCGGCCACCGAGGGGCACCGCCTGATGATCGACCTGCCCGGCGCGACGGCCGAGGCGGTGCGCACGGTCGTCGGGGTCGTCGCGGAGTGCGGGGCGTCCGGGCGCGTGTCCTACTGCGCGGGCGGTGAGACCATGCTCGCCGTGCGCGACGCCGACCCGGCCGCCGAGATCGCGTTGACCTGGACGACGCTCGCCCCGCCGCGCCGCGTCCTGCTCGACGCGGTGAAGCCGCGCTGGCTCAACTACCGCTTCCCGCTCGTCGACCGCGAACTCGCCTTCGAGGTGCACCGCCAGGGCTATCTCGTGTCGGCCTGGACGCCGGACACCCGCCGCTCGATGCGCCGTCTGATCGACGCGGGCGTCGACGCCATCACCACCAACCGCATCGATGTCCTGGAGTCGCTGCGCACGCCGTGACCCATCGGGGTACCCGTGCCGGATGAGCGAGATACTGGTGGGGACCTGTTCGTGGACGGACCGCGCGCTGCTGGCCAGCGGCTGGTATCCGCCGGGCCTGAAGGACGCGGAGGGACGCCTGCGCCACTACGCGGGCCGCTTCCCGCTCGTGGAGGCCGACTCCACCTATTACGCGCTGCCCGCCGAGCGCACCTGCCGCTCGTGGGCGGAGCGGACACCGGACGGCTTCCGCTTCGACGTGAAGGCGTTCTCGCTCCTCACCGGCCACCCGACCCGCCAGGCCGCGCTCCCCGCCGACCTGCGGGACCTGCCGACGGGCCCGGAACTCCTCGACACCGTCTGGCGGCGCTTCGACGACGCCCTCGCACCGCTGCGGGAGGCGGACCGGCTCGGCTCGCTCCTGTTCCAGTACCCGCCGTGGTTCGCGCCGGGACCGCGGGCCGAGCGCACGCTGGCCGAGTGCGCGCGGCGTGCCGAGGACCGGTCACCGGCCGTGGAGTTCCGCCATCCGGCCTGGTGGCGCGAGGACCGGGCCGCGCGCACCGCCGCGCTCCTGACCGACCTCGGCATGGCCGCGGTGGCGGTGGACACCGCGCAGGGCCTGCCGCGTTCGATGCCGCCGGTGGCCCCGGTCACCGCGGACCGCCTCGCGGTGATCCGCTTCCACGGCCGCAGCCCGGCCTGGGGGAACGGCTCCAAGGAGGACAAGTTCCGCCACACCTACACGACCGCGGAACTCACCGAGTGGCTGCCGCGCATACGGGCGATGTCCGAGCGGGCCGAGGAGCTCCACGTCCTGTTCAACAACTGCTGCGCCGACGCGGCGGTCCGCGCGGCGGAGTCGATGAGGCGGCTCCTCGGCACACCGTCCCCGCTCGACACACCGTCCCCGCTCGACGCACCTCCCCTAGGGGACACCCCCGGCAACTCCCCCGACGCGACGCTGTTCTGACCCTGAGCCGGTCCGGGGGCCGCCCCCCTCCTCAGCGACGATCCGGCGCCCGCGCATGATCTTCAGGATGGGAGCACCGACCGGCCCCCGATCCAGGAGTCCCCGTGCAGCCGCCCCTCCGTACCGCCGTCGCCGCCGTCGCCACAGTTCTCGCATTCGGTGTCACCGCGGCCGTGGCCGCCCCCGCCACGGCGTCCGCGCCCCGCCAGCCGTACACGCACGCGCACACGGCCGACACCGGCACCGACGCCCTCAACCGCAAGGCCCTGCGCGAGGCGATCGAGGGGCTCCCCGACGCCGACGCGACCGCCGCACTCGTCCGGGTGGGCGGCAGACACGGGACCTGGCGCGGCAGTTCCGGCGTGCACGACCTGGTGACGCGGCGCGACGCCGATCCGCACGGCCGGTTCCGCGCCGGTTCCACGACGAAGATCGTGACGGCGGCCGTGGCCCTGCAACTGGCCGCCGAGGGCAGGCTCGACCTGGACGCGCCGCTCCAGCGGTACATGCCGGAACTGTTCGAGAAGGCGCCCGGCAAAGGCCGTGCGGACTTCGCCCCCATCCCCGTGCGCTCCCTGCTCAACTACACCAGCGGCATCGCGAACGGCGACGGCTTCGAGGACGAGTACGCCCACCGCTACGACACCCTGGACCCGCGGACCGTCGTCGCCTCCGCCCTCGCCAAGGGCCCCGAGCACGCCCCCGGCGCCGAGCAGCACTACCGCAACATCGGCTACACCGTCCTCGGCCTGCTCATCGAGCGGGTGACCGGCGACTCGTACGCCCACCAGGCGGGCAAGCGGATTCTCCGGCCGCTGCACCTGCGCGACACGTACTTCCCCGGCGCCGATCCCCGTATCCGCGGCCCGCACAACCGCGGCTACCAGCGGATGGAGCGGGCGGACGGCACGGCGCACCTCGTCGACGTGACGGAGTGGAACCAGTACGACCGCTTCGCGGCGGGCGACATGATCTCCTCCACGGCGGACCTGGAGACCTTCACCAAGGCGCTGTTCGAGGGTCATGTGGTGCCGCGAGCGCAGCTCAAGGAGATGTTCACGCTGCCCCGCCTCGCGCCGGGCGCTCCCGCGCCCACCTTCGGCGCGGGCCTCCAGTACATGAAGGTCGGCGACCAGAGGATCTGGCTCAAGACCGGCGCGCGCTACGGCTATACGAACATGATCGCCGCCACCGAGAACGGCTCCCGCACCCTCGTCTACTCGGTCAACGCGACCGACGCGAAGGGCAAGGACATGAACGCGGTCGCCCAGCGCATCGCGGCAGCGGCCCTGAGCTGAGGCCAGCGGCGCCGGACCGCCGCTCCACAGCCCCGCGAGCGCGCCGTCCTACAGCCCCGCCAGCGCGTTCCACCGCTTCGCGAACTCCGGGCGCTCCTTGGACGTGATGTCACGCGCGATGGCGAGCCGCCCCCGCATCGCGTCGTCCGGGAAGATCAGAGGGTCCTCGGCGAGGGCGGCGACGTCCTTGTCCTTGGCGGCGGCGAGGACGTCGCGGGCGGCGGGCACGGGGCAGACGTAGTTGACCCAGGCGGCCAGCTCGGCGGCGACCTCGGGATCGTAGTAGTGGTCGATGAGCCGCTCGGCGTTGCGCTTGTGGCGGGCCAGGTTGGGGATCATCAGGGACTCGGCCCAGAGCTCGGCGCCCTCCTCGGGGACGACGAACTCGATGTCGGGGTCGTCCGCCTGGAGCTGGATCACATCACCGCTGTACGCCTGGCAGGCCAGGACGTCACCGCTGGAGAGGTCCTTGATGTAGTCGTTGCCGGTGAAGCGGCGGATGTGGTGGCTGTCCACCATCTTCTCGACCCTGTCGCACATCCGGTGGAAGTCGTCGGCCCGCCACCTGGTGATGTCCACGCCGTCCCCCTGGAGGAGGAGCGCGAACGCCTCGTCGAGGCCGGAGAGGAGCGTCACCCTGCCCTTGAGGTCGTCGGCCCACAGGTCGGAGACCTGCTTGATCTCACGCCCGACCTTGCGCCTGTTGTACGCGATGCCGGTGATCCCCGACTGCCACGGCACGGTGAACTTCCGCCCCGGGTCGAAATGCGGGGAACGGAGCAGCGGGTCCAGGTACTTGGTGACGTTGGGCTGGTGCGCGCGGTCCATCTCCTGGACCCAGCCGAGGCGCACGAAGCGGGCGCACATCCAGTCGCTGATGACGATGAGGTCGCGGCCGGTCTCCTGGTGGTTCATCAGGGACGGGCTGATCTTGCCGAAGAACTCGTCGTTGTCGTTGATCTCCTCCGTGTAGCGGACGTCGATCCCGGTCCGCTTCTCGAAGGCCGCGAGCGAGGGGCGCCTCGTCTTGTCCGCGTCGTCGGTGTCGATGTACAGCGGCCAGTTCGCGAAGGTCAGCTTCTTGTCGCGGGCCGAGCGGTCGCCCGCCGACCGTTCGTCCGGCGCGATGTAGGCGGCCGGGACGCCGCACCCGGCGAGCGTGCCGACGGCCGCGCCACCGCCCAGGGCTCGCAGCAGGGACCGGCGGGAGACTGAGGAGGCCATGGGGTTCGCTCGCACTCCGGCAGCATGCTCCCCCGCCTCACCGCCGGGCAATGGACGCTGCGTCGAGCCCGGCGCGCCTGAGCCGACACCTTGTCGATCACTTCGGCCGCCGGGGCGCGGGAACGCTCCGGCGGCCGTCGAGGACTATCCCTCGATGGACGTCATCACGTGCTTGATGCGCGTGTAGTCGTCGAATCCGTAGGCGGAGAGGTCCTTGCCGTACCCGGACTTCTTGAAGCCGCCGTGCGGCATCTCGGCGACGAGCGGGATGTGCGTGTTGATCCAGACGCAGCCGAAGTCGAGGACCTTGGACATCCGCATGGCACGCGCGTGGTCCTTGGTCCAGACGGAGGAGGCGAGCGCGTACTCCACGCCGTTGGCGTACTCGACGGCCTGCGCCTCGTCCGTGAAGGACTGCACGGTGATGACCGGGCCGAAGACCTCGTTCTGGATGATCTCGTCGTCCTGCTTGAGGCCCGAGACGACGGTGGGCGCGTAGAAGTAGCCCTTCTCGCCGACCCGCTGGCCGCCCGCCTCGACCTTGGCGTGCGCCGGGAGGCGCTCGATGAAGCCGGAGACCTGCTTGAGCTGGTTGGCGTTGTTGAGCGGGCCGTAGAGCACGTCCTCGTCGTCCGGCTGCCCGGTCTTCGTGTCGGCCGCGGCCTTGGCGAGCGCCGTCACGAACTCGTCGTGGATGGACTCCTGGACGAGCACGCGCGTGGCGGCCGTACAGTCCTGTCCCGCGTTGAAGAAGCCCGCCACCGAGATGTCCTCGACGGCCTTGACGATGTCGGTGTCCTCGAAGACCACGACGGGGGCCTTGCCGCCGAGCTCCAGGTGAACCCGCTTGAGGTCCTTGGCGGCGGTCTCAGCGACCTGCATGCCCGCGCGCACGGAGCCGGTGATGGAGGCCATGGCCGGGGTCTTGTGCTCGACCATCAGGCGGCCGGTGTCGCGGTCGCCGGTCACGACGTTGAACACGCCGGGCGGCACGATGGAGCCGATGATCTCGGCCATCAGGACGGTCGACGCGGGCGTCGTGTCCGAGGGCTTCAGGACGACGGTGTTGCCCGCGGCGAGCGCCGGGGCGAACTTCCACACGCCCATCATCATCGGGTAGTTCCAGGGGGCGACCTGCGCGCAGACGCCGATCGGCTCGCGGCGGATGATGGAGGTCAGGCCCTCCATGTACTCACCGGCCGCGCGGCCCTCCAGCATCCGGGCCGCGCCCGCGAAGAAGCGGATCTGGTCGACCATGGGCGGGATCTCCTCGGACCGCGTGAGCCCGGTCGGCTTGCCCGTGTTCTCGACCTCGGCCGCGATGAGCTCCTCGGCCCGCTCCTCGAACGCATCAGCGATCTTGAGCAGGGCCTTCTGGCGCTCGGCGGGCGTCAGGTCGCGCCAGGCCGGGAACGCGTCGGCCGCGGCCTTCATGGCGGCGTCCACGTCGGCCTGACCCGACAGCGGCGCGGTCGCGTACGCCTCGCCGGTCGCCGGATTGATCACCTCGGTGGTCCGTCCGTCGGCCGCGTCCCGGAATTCTCCGTTGATGTAGTTGCGCAGACGGCGCAGCTCGGTGGTCACTTCCGGCCCTCCAAGTCAGATGTCCAGTGGATGAGACACCCACCCTAGTCGCTATACCGACGCTTTCAACATACCCGGCAGCCCAGAACTGCGGAATCCGTGACGATTGAAGTCCTGAACAACGAATTTCATCGGTTCGGCCTTGCGGAAGTGACGAGACGTCGTGCAGAGTGAGGGCGTGGCAAGTCGCAGCGCAGACCCCAGCAGCCCCCGCGGCTCCCGCACCGGAAATCCGGGCGGCGGCGGCAGTGGGAACGGCACCCCGCCCGTGGACGCCGTGTCTCTGGCGATCATCGAGCAGCTCCAGGAGGACGGACGCCGTCCGTACGCCGCCATCGGCAAGGCCGTGGGCCTCTCCGAGGCGGCCGTGCGCCAGCGCGTCCAGAAGCTGCTCGACCAGGGCGTCATGCAGATCGTCGCCGTCACGGACCCGCTCACCGTGGGCTTCCGCAGGCAGGCGATGGTCGGCATCACGGTCGAGGGCGACCTCGACCCCGTGGCGGACGCGCTGACCGCCATGCCGGAAGCCGAGTACGTGGTGATGACCGCGGGCTCGTACGACCTCCTGGTGGAGATCGTCTGCGAGGACGACGACCACCTCCTGGAAGTCATCAACAAGCGCATCCGCGCCCTCCCCGGCGTGCGCTCCACCGAGAGCTTCGTCTACCTCAAGCTCAAGAAGCAGACCTATATGTGGGGAACCCGATAGCCGTGAGCAAGGACCTCAGCCAGACCGCCTACGACCACCTGTGGATGCACTTCACCCGCATGTCGTCGTACGAGAACGCGCCCGTTCCCACCATCGTGCGTGGCGAGGGCACCTACATCTTCGACGACAAGGGCAAGAAGTACCTGGACGGTCTGTCCGGCCTCTTCGTCGTCAACGCGGGCCACGGCCGTCACGAGCTCGCCGAGACCGCCTACAAGCAGGCCCAGGAGCTGGCCTTCTTCCCGGTGTGGAGCTATGCCCACCCGAAGGCCGTCGAGCTCGCCGAGCGCCTCGCGGACTACGCGCCGGGCGACCTCAACAAGGTCTTCTTCACCACCGGCGGCGGCGAGGCCGTCGAGACCGCGTGGAAGCTGGCGAAGCAGTACCACAAGCTCACCGGCAACCACACGAAGTACAAGGTCATATCCCGCGCGGTCGCCTACCACGGCACCCCGCAGGGCGCCCTGTCCATCACCGGCCTGCCGGCCCTGAAGGCCCCCTTCGAGCCGCTGGTCCCCGGCGCGCACAAGGTGCCGAACACCAACATCTACCGCGCCCCGATCCACGGCGACGACCCCGAGGCCTTCGGCCGCTGGGCCGCCGACCAGATCGAGCAGGAGATCCTCTTCGAGGGCCCCGAGACGGTCGCCGCCGTCTTCCTGGAGCCGGTGCAGAACGCGGGCGGCTGCTTCCCGCCCCCGCCCGGGTACTTCCAGCGCGTGCGCGAGATCTGCGACAAGTACGACGTGCTGCTCGTCTCCGACGAGGTCATCTGCGCCTTCGGCCGCCTCGGCACGATGTTCGCGTGCGACAAGTTCGGCTACGTACCGGACATGATCACCTGCGCCAAGGGCATGACCTCGGGCTACTCCCCGATCGGCGCCTGCATCGTCTCGGACAGGATCGCCGAGCCGTTCTACAAGGGTGACAACACCTTCCTGCACGGCTACACCTTCGGCGGCCACCCCGTGTCCGCGGCGGTCGGCCTCGCCAACCTCGACATCTTCGAGAAGGAGCAGCTCAACCAGCACGTCCTCGACAACGAGGACGCGTTCTACCAGACGCTGCGCAAGCTCCTGGACCTGCCGATCGTCGGCGACGTCCGCGGCAACGGCTTCTTCTACGGCATCGAGCTGGTGAAGGACCGGGCCACCAAGGAGACGTTCAACGACGAGGAGACCGAGCGCGTCCTGTACGGCTTCCTCTCCAAGGCGCTCTTCGAGAACGGCCTGTACTGCCGTGCCGACGACCGCGGCGACCCGGTCGTCCAGCTCGCGCCGCCGCTGATCTCGAACCAGGACACCTTCGACGAGATCGAGGGCATCCTGCGACAGGTTCTGACCGAGGCCTGGACCAAGCTCTGACCTGAACCCATCGAGTGATCCACGACGGCCCCTGGGGCGCCCGTTCGAGTGAGAACGGGCGCCCCAGGGCCGCGTCTTTTCCGGGCCGGAACGCCCGGAAACCTAGCGTGCCCAGTGACCGATCGGCCCCGCCTTCGTTCCCCCGTGCAGGGGAGTCGAGCTGATCTGAACCGAGGTGTACGCCATGGTGTCCCCGCCGGACAACGACGTGCTGTGGGCGCGCGCCCTGCACGTCGCACACAACGGCTCCCCCGCCCTCACCGGCGTCTCGCTCGGTGTCCGCGAGGGTGAGATCCTCGTCGTCAACGGCCCGCGCGGCAGTGGAAAAACGACACTTCTGCATGTCCTCTCGGGCCGTCTGCTGCCCCAGGAGGGCGAGGTCTGGTTCAACAGCAGCCCCGTCCACACCATGCGCTCTCGCATGCGGGAGCGGCTGCGCCGGGAGCGCTTCGGCTGGATCGAGCCGGAGCCCCAGCTCGTCCCCGAGCTCACCGCCCGCGAGAACGTCGCCCTGCCGCTGATGCTGCGCGGCGCCTCCCACCGGACCGCCAAGACGGCCGCGCAGGAGTGGCTGGACCGCCTCGACATCGGCGGCTGCGCCCGAAAGCGCCCGCACGCCCTGCGCCAGGCCGAACGCCAGCGCGTCGCCGTCGCCCGCGCGCTGGTCACCACCCCCTCCGTGATCTTCGCCGACGAGCCCACGGCGCCGCTGCACCGCGCCGACCGCTCGCACGTGCTGCGCACCCTGACGACCGCGGCACGCTCGCACGGCATCACGGTCGTCCTCGCCACGCACGACACGGAGGTGGCCGCCCTCGCCGACCGCAGCGTCGCGCTGCTGGACGGGCGGTGCGTCAGTACGG
>NZ_JASKYR010000255.1:0-9243 GCF_041028215.1 Streptomyces flavofungini | reverse complement strand
GCCCCGCGGACGTCCCCCGCGACCTGCGCCCCGCTCGCCGCTCCGGTCACCGCCTCGCCGCGGCCGAAGGCACAGGTCGACCGGGTCGTGACCAGCGCGAACGGCAAGGGCGACACTGCGACCGACACCACGACCGACGCCGCGGACGACACCACGACCGACGTCGGGCTCTCCGCCTACACGGTGGCCGACGCCAAGCATGTGATGACCCGCCTCCGCGAGGCGGCGAAGTCGAAGCGGTGCGCCACCTTCCGCGTCGGCGGTCAGCGCTACTCCGGCGTTCGCACGCTGCCCGCACCCGACAAGGGCGACGAGGCGGTCTCGTACGCCTACGCGCACCGCGACGGCGAGTTCGTGTTCCGCGAGGCCGTGACGGTGGTCCGCAGGGGTGGCACGCTCATGACCTTCGCGGCATCGAACCTCTACGACCCCCAGGGCGTCCAGGACGACCGGCAGGCCGAACGCGTCGGCATGGAGGGCGGCGGCACGCCCACCGCCGACGAGAATCCGGAGGTGGCACCCGCGATCGTCGACGCCCAGGTCGGCAAGGTCTGAGCTGCTCGCTCCCCGTACGGTTCCGTCCCAACTCACACCCGTGCGGTACAACCTTTTCGGCGGTTCCCGATCGTTACGCGAATCGCTGGCGAACTCGGCCGGTCAGCCGCTTTCATTCGCCTCGGGCGGGGGCCCGCAACCCGCGGGGTGCGAACTGAAGGCGAGAAGAACGTGAAGTCAACTGTGTCCCGGGCCATCGTGGCCGCGACGGTCACGGTCACGCTGGGTCTGACCGCGGCATGCGGTGGCGGCGACTCCGGCGACGACGGAAAGCAGTCGGAACCGGCCAAGTCGTCGGGGCCCAAGGACGACGGCGAACCCAGCGAGAACTCCGGCTCCGAGAAGGACTCCGGCTCCGAGAAGGACTCCGGCTCCGAGGGATCCGAGGGAGACGCCGGGCCCGGGACGGGGAAGGCCGCGCTCTCCTCCGCCGACCTGGAGAAGGCCGTGCTCGCCAAGGGCGACCTGAAGGGCTACGAGGTCGAGAAGCTCTCCGCCGCGGACATGCCCTCGCAGACCGTGCCCGCGGACCCGGCGGCCTGCCAGCCGTTCGCCGACATGTTCATGTTCACCAGCGACCCGAAGGCCTCGGCCCGCGTCGGCCGCACCATGACGGGCCCGGACGAACTGGACGCCACGGTCATCTCGCTCGCCCTGCTCGCGCACGAGCAGTCCGAAGCCGAGCAGGTCATGGAGAATCTGCGTACGGCCACGAAGAAGTGCCGTGCCTACGAGCACGCCGACTCCAAGTACAGCGACGTCGCCGCCCTGACCGCCCCGAAGGCGGGCGACGAGGCCGTCTCGTACAAGGTCGTCGGCCTCATCGAGGACCAGAAGACGCCGATGAGCTTCACTGTCGTACGCAGCGGTTCTACGCTCGCCGCCTTCTACTCGATCAACCTGCTCGAGCCGAAGAAGTTCGGCGTGCCGGAGAAGGTCGTCGAAGCGCAGGTCGCGAAACTCGCGAAGCCGTGATCGTGGCATAGCGAAGGGCCCCGCGGGACGGATCCGCGGGGCCCTTGGCTGTCAGCACCGACGTCAGGGCAGCGTCGGTGCCGCGGGGCGGCGCCGGGGGGATTGCGCCGCTGGTCCGTGCCGCCCGGTGGCCGACCCGGCGCACAGGGGGCGCACGCGTGGTCTCGACCACTGGCAATGAAGTTGTGGACGGAGGCCGGAACGCCGTCCTCCTACGCATCGTGCTCGATGGCCGGTTGGGGGCGCAACCGTTTCGACCGCTTCTATAAGGGAAAGGGGCCGGGAAAACGGGACGGAGGCCGGTCGGCCCCGAGCGTCCCCGGAGCCGACCGTTCTCTTGGGTGACCGGGCTGCTGTCCCCTGCCGTCCGGTCACATCGCTGAAGCGAGGTCCCACGGCGCACGGAAACGGTCCGTGCGCCTCATCGCTCCAGCGGAGCCACGCGTGGTTCTTGCGGGCCCGCCCCTGGCTGACACGGACACCGGGACCAACGAAGCCCGCCGGGAACCGGTCACGCGCCGTACGGGTGAGAGCCGACCCGAACTCAGGTCCACGGGCGCCCCCGCCCCAGCCCCCGGTTCGAGAGCGGTGGCCCGGTGGCGATGGCCTGGAGGCGGTGGCCCGGTGGCGGTGGCCCGAGGTGGTGGTCAGACCCGGCCCCGGCACAGTTCGAGGAGCGTCATCGCGAGCGCCGTGCCGGGCTTGCCGAGCGCGTCGCTGTAGTGGCTGAGGATCTCCATCTCGCGCGAGAGGTTCACGCGACGCCCGCCCGACGTGATGCGGGCCTCCTGGATGACGGCCGAGACGGCCATCCGTTCCTGGACGAGCCCGATGATGCGATCGTCCAGCGCGTCGATCCGCTCCCGCGCGTTCTCGATCGTGCCGACGGCCTCGGGCGTACGGGCGCCGGTCCACTCGGCAGCGCCCCTGCCCCCGCCCTTGGCGGCAGCCGGGACGCCCGTCGTCTTGGCGGTGGCGGTGGCGGTGTCCGTGGGCGCGGCGTTCGTGGTCGCGGTGGTGGTCATCGGGTGCTCCTCGGAGGTTCGGTTCGACCGGAGAGCCCCGGAGCGGCAAGGTCCGGATACGACGAAGCGCCCCGGGCCTTGTCGGCCCGGGGCGCCCGGTAAGTCGCTTGTCAGGTGATCAAGCAGCTCGACCATGGCAGCCGGCAGGCCGGTTGCCATAGGTAAAGAGGAAGTCGTAGCGCTTGGTCACGGGGTCAGTATGCCCCCACCGGCCCGCGCGGGGTCAAACGGTCCCGGCCCGCGGCCCGGATGCTGAGACACCCCTTCCGCCCGCCGCCCCGGTCGCGGGGCTCGTCGGATGCGACGAGGGTGGTCCCATCGGGCCCGGTAGAATCGACAAAACAGACCCCCTGCTCACGCACTGAGCCTCGCTCACGCTCAACGCCGGAAGGCCGCCGCCGTGCCATCAGCGCCCCCCGCTGCCGCCGCTCCCGACACCGTTCTGGTCGTCGATTTCGGAGCGCAGTACGCCCAGCTCATCGCCCGCCGCGTCCGTGAGGCGCGGGTGTACAGCGAGATCGTGCCGAGCACGATGCCCGTCTCCGAGATGCTCGCCAAGAAGCCCGCGGCGATCATCCTCTCCGGCGGCCCCTCCTCGGTGTACGCGGAGCACGCGCCCACCGTCGACCGCTCCCTCTTCGAGGCCGGCGTCCCCGTCTTCGGCATGTGCTACGGCTTCCAGCTCATGGCGACCACCCTCGGCGGCACGGTCGACAACACCGGCGCCCGTGAGTACGGCCGCACGCCGCTCTCCGTCTCCAAGGCCGACTCCACCCTCTTCGAGGGCACCCCGGCCGAGCAGCCCGTGTGGATGTCGCACGGCGACGCGTGCAGCGCGGCCCCCGAGGGCTTCACGGTCACCGCGTCCACGGACGTCGTGCCCGTCGCCGCCTTCGAGGACGACGAGAAGAAGCTGTACGGCGTGCAGTACCACCCCGAGGTGATGCACTCCACGCACGGCCAGCAGGTCCTGGAGCACTTCCTCTACCGCGGCGCCGGCCTCACTCCCGACTGGACGACCGGCAACGTCATCGACGAGCAGGTCACCGCCATCCGCGAGCAGGTCGGCTCCAAGCGTGCGATCTGCGGCCTCTCCGGCGGCGTGGACTCCGCCGTCGCCGCCGCCCTCGTCCAGAAGGCCATCGGCTCCCAGCTCACCTGCGTGTATGTCGACCACGGCCTGATGCGCAAGGGCGAGACCGAGCAGGTCGAGAAGGACTTCGTCGCCGCGACCGGCGTCCAGCTCAAGGTCGTCGACGCCTCCGAGCGGTTCCTGAACGCCCTCGCCGGCGTCTCCGACCCCGAGGAGAAGCGGAAGATCATCGGGCGCGAGTTCATCCGCGTCTTCGAGCAGGCCCAGGCGGAGATCATCGCCGAGGCCCCGGGCGACCAGCCCGTGGAGTTCCTGGTCCAGGGCACGCTCTACCCCGACGTGGTCGAGTCCGGCGGCGGCTCCGGCACCGCGAACATCAAGTCCCACCACAATGTGGGCGGCCTCCCCGAGGACCTTGAGTTCCAGCTCATCGAGCCGCTGCGCAAGCTCTTCAAGGACGAGGTCCGCATGGTCGGCGCCGAGCTCGGCCTGCCGGACGAGATCGTCCAGCGCCAGCCGTTCCCCGGCCCCGGCCTCGGCATCCGCATCGTGGGTGAGGTCACCAAGGAGCGCCTCGACCTCCTCCGCGAGGCCGACGCCATCGCCCGCGAGGAACTGACGGCGGCCGGTCTCGACCGGGAGATCTGGCAGTGCCCGGTCGTACTGCTCGCCGACGTCCGCAGCGTCGGCGTCCAGGGCGACGGCCGCACCTACGGCCACCCGATCGTGCTGCGCCCCGTCTCGTCCGAGGACGCCATGACGGCCGACTGGACCCGCATGCCGTACGACGTCCTCGCGAAGATCTCGACCCGCATCACCAACGAGGTCTCCGACGTCAACCGCGTCGTCCTCGACGTGACCTCGAAGCCGCCGGGCACCATCGAGTGGGAGTGACCTCCCCCCTGCCGTAGACGGCGCCGCTCGCTTCCCCCGAAGCGGGCGGCGCCGTTTCGCATGGCCCCACGCATCGGGGAACCCCTTCGGGTTCAGGTACGCCGCGTCGTCCGCAGCGGCGCCCCCGGCTTCCAGAGCTGCACCGCGAGGTACTTCCCGTCCTCGATGTACGTACGCACCACCTCCGTCAGTTCGGTGCGGAACAGATGGAACGCGTCCGGGTCCGGCGGATCCACCGTCTCGGCATAGCGCGCGACGACCCGAGGATCCCGCACCTCGACCGCGCGGCCCGCGATCCGGACGTCCCCGTCGGCCATCTCCGCGTCGGGGCCGTGGTTCGCCTGGAGCGCGAAGCGCGGATCGCGCCGCAGGTCCAGGGCCTTGAGCGAACCCGGCATCATTCCGAGCCACATCTCCCCGTGCAGAAACCGCACCTCCAGCCCCGTGGTCCGCGGCGCCCCGTCCCTGCGGAGCGTGGCGAGCGTGTGATGCACAAACGCACCGAAGCGCCTCTCGACCACCACCGCGAACCCCGGCTCCGCCTCGACGAAGTCCCCCCATCGGACCGGTGCCACCGCATCTGCCGTCGCTGTGGGCTCCGCCGCCACGGCCGACGCACTCACGCCTGGCTCTGTCATTGCGGGCTCCGCCGCCATTGCCGCTGGCTCCGCTCCGCTGACGTCTTTCCGGTTGAACGACATGCGTCGAGTCTTCCGTCGATACCCGACACCTTGTGTCGCCTTTGGCCGACCGGAATCCGTGATCCCTCCGCCTCTGTTCACCTGCACTTACCACCGGTACCTTCCGCCTCGTACGGCCAGAGACGGAGGACACATGCAGGCGCCCACACCCATACCCGTCGAGCGGTTGCAGTTCGCGATGCCACCCGTGCACGACTCCGTCGAGGACGAACGGCGGCACCGCAAGGAGCGGCTCGCCGGAGCGCTGCGGATCTTCGGGCGGCTCGGGTACGAGGACGGGGTCTCCGGGCACATCACGGCACGGGACCCGGAGCACACGGACTGCTTCTGGGTGAACCCGTTCGGCATGCCCTTCAAGCACATCACCGTCGGCGACCTCGTCCTCGCCAACGCCGACGGGCAGGTCGTCGAGGGGCGGCACCACGTCAACCAGGCCGCCTTCACCGTGCACGCCCAGGCCCACCTGGCACGGCCCGACGTCGTCGCGGTCGCGCACTGCCACTCCCTGCACGGCCGCGCGCTCTCCACCCTCGGCGAACTCCTGGACCCCATCACGCAGGAGGCCTGCGCCTTCTACGAGAGCCACGCGCTGTACGACAACTACACCGGAGTGGTCGTGGACGCCGAGGAGGGGCGCAGCATCGCGACCACGCTCGGCGGCAACAAGGCGGTCATCCTGCGCAACCACGGCCTGCTCACGGTGGGGGACTCCGTCGACGCCGCCGCCTGGTGGTTCATCTCCCTGGAGCGCTCCTGCCAGGTGCAGCTCAGCGCCCGGGCCGCTGGCCGCCCGGTGCTCATCGGCCACCAGCAGGCGGTGCTGACCCGCGAGCAGCTCGGCAGCGATCTGGTCGCGTGGATCAACTACCAGTCCCTGTGGCAGGACGTCAGCCGCAGCGAGCCCGACCTGCTGACCTGACCCCGCGACCGGCGGGCTCGCCCCTTCGGCCCATGGTCCTGACCCCGCGCCACGCGGACCCGCTGTCGCCGTCAACTCCGTGCTCGCCCCTTCACCCTCGCTGACCTGACCCATGGAGTGCGCGCACCCCTTCGTGCGGCACAATTCCCCTGTTGCGCGCGGAAGTTCAGGAACGGTGGCCCAAAGGGCTCCGAGGGTGGGGAAGGCGGCGTACGCGGTGGCGGTGCAGGAGGCGAGACAGGGCGCGCACGGGGGCGGTTGCACGTGCGGCGGCTGCCCGCACGGCGCGCGCGAGGGGCACCGGCTCGCCGTGGCCGCGTTCCTCACCAAGCGCGATGAACTGGCGGCCGGCGAAGGCCTGCCCGCGGCCGTCGCCCACTCGGCGGGCGCTTCCCGGCAGTGGGTGTCGGACGAACTGACGCAGTCCGCCCGGGACGTCGCCGAGCGGGGCAGGGCCGAGGGCGAAGCCTGGCTGCGGCGCCTGTGGACGCGGACCCTGGGCGTCGTCTGGGCGGCCCTCACGGTCCTCCTCCTGGTCCAGGCGCTGACCGCGATCGGCGCGGGCTGGACCGCCGCCCGCACGGCCGGGCTCGTCGCCGCGCTGCTCGTGGGAGGGCTGCTGAGCGGCGCGGCATACGTCCACCGGAAGCGCGGTGGCGTCCTTGCGCCGGTGATCGGCGAGGACAACCGGCTCTCCACCTCGCGTGCCGTGGCCGCCTGCTGGGTGCTGTTCGTCGTCTTCTCGGTGCTGGTCCTCGCGGGCCGCCTCGCCGTGGCCTCGGGGCACGAGGACCGGGACGAGGTGATCGCGGGGCTGGGACTCGAACGGGCCGTCGCCATGGTGACCGTCCTGGCCGTGGTCTGCGGGGTCGCCGTGCTCGTGCGCAGGGTCGTCGGCCTGCGGGTGCTCGGCCAGCGGTTGCAGAAGGTGCGTGCCGACCGGCCCCGGGCCGCCGATTCGCTCACCGACGACGCGGGCCGCGGCAGCTTCACCGACGCGCAGTACGTGCTGGTCAGCGCCGTCGCCGTGATCTTCGCCGCCGTACGCCTCGCGCGACGCCCCGAGGAACTGCCCGACCTGCCCTGGGGGCTCGCGCTGCTCGTCCTGGTGTCGGCCGCGACATACCTGGCGGGGAAGTACTCCGAGGGCGGCCGTCCTGTGATCCTCTCCGTGGTGCGGTCCCGCGAGGCCGGTGACCTCGATGCCCCGATCCGTACGGGCGACGACATCGAGATCCGCGGCGCGGGCTTCGTGCCTCCCGGCGCGGGCGACGCGGACCGGCTGGCCCGCATGGTCGTCCGGATCGGCACCGTCCATGTCCATGTGCCGCTCGTGCCCGTGCCGGGCGGCTTCACCAACCCGACCGACGCCACGCTCACCGTGCCCGTCCCCGTCGACGTCGAGCCCGGCCGGGTCGACGTACAGGTGATCACGGCCGCGGGCATCGAGACGAACCGCGTCACGATCGACGTCACGGACTGAACCAGTCGGCCGAGCCACCGGCCGACCCCCCTCGGCAGAACCATCGCGAGTCTTCCCCCTCTCCGCTTCCCGTCGTCTCTCCGCCCGGCCTCGTGCACGATGGCGGGCGCACTTCCTCGCACAATGTCGTGCCATCCGTCGCACAGGGGTGAGCAACGGCCGCTTCTTCTCCGTATGGTCTGGTGACGGGTCGACGGGAGAGGCGGCGAGAGCCATGGCTCACGGCATGCGGACGGACAGCCACACCCATTACGCCGGGCGGAGCGACTGGCGGACGACCGCCTCCCGCTACGCCCTGGTCCCGCTGCGGATCTTCCTCAGCGTCACCTTCATCTACGCCGGTCTGGACAAGCTCACCGACGACGCCTTCATGCGGGCGAGCGGCGCGGGGTCGATCGGGCAGCTGATGACCGACATCCGCGACATCTCCGCGATCCCGGACCTGGTCGACCTCTCCCTGAAGAACCCCGTCGGCTTCGGCTACGCCATCGCCTTCGGCGAACTGGCCGTGGGCATCGGCACCCTGATCGGCCTCCTCACCCGCATCGCCGCACTGGGCGGTGCGCTGATCTCGCTCAGCCTGTGGCTGACCGTCAGCTGGTCCACCGAGCCCTACTACTACGGCAACGACCTCGCCTACCTGATGGCCTGGCTGCCGCTCGTGCTCGCCGGGGCGTCCGTCCTCTCCGTCGACGCCCTCATCGCCGACCGCCGCAAGGGCGCCCTGGGGCCCCGCTAGCGACGGCACCCATTCAGCCGCGCGGCTCCCGGCCGGGCCCGGGGCGGCCGCTCGGGCGGGCCGCACCGCGCGGGCGTATGCCATGGACCGCCGCCGTCACGCCCGCGAGGAACAGCCCCGCCATCACCATGGGCAGTGCGATGAACCAGGGTGCGTCCCAGGCACCTCCCGCGTCGCCCGTGTACACGACGGCGACCGTCAGCAGACTGAGGCCCGCCACCAACTTTCCGGGGTGTGATTCATGACGTAGCACGGGTCACCTTCGCTTGTCCGACGCCTACTTCGAGCCGCAGATCGAGCGTGCCGCCGTCCTCGCCGCCCGACGGCGGCTCCAGCGTCACCTTCTTCTCCCTGCCGGGAGCGACATCCAGGTCCTTGCTCTGGTCACCCGGCAGCACGATGTCACCGACGCCCACTTCGGCGTCGAGCCGCACCGTGACGTCCTTCGGCACGATCACCCGCAGGTCACCCATGCCGACCTCGGCGCTGGTCTCCAGCGTCTGGCCCTTGCCGAGGTCGATCCCGCTCAGGTCGAGCTTGCCCGTGCCGAGGCCCACCTCGTACTGGGGGCGGACGTCCGCCGCCGTGGTCGGTATCCAGTCCGTGCGGGCATAGTGCGTCGTGATGTTCTTCGGCAGTGCCGCCGTGGCCGCGAGGAGCCCGGCGGTGAGGACCGCGAGCACGATCGACCCGGCCCCCGTGCGCCCCAGGAACGCGCTGACGGCGATGCCCAGGCCGAACACCGCGAGAGCGCAGGCCAGACCTGTCTGCAACGTGGTGCCCAGCGGCTGGTGCTCCCAGGTCAGCGCGGTGCCGAGACCGCCGGCCATTAGCGCGAGCAGGAACACCCAGCCGCCGA
>NZ_JASKYR010000254.1:0-9954 GCF_041028215.1 Streptomyces flavofungini | reverse complement strand
GTTCCGGCGGGTCCTGGGTCATCGCGGTAAGCCTACGGCGGCGGAAGGAGGTGTTCCGCGCGCCGCCGCAGGTCATGCCATTGGTTGAGGCCAATATAAGTGGGTGCGTCGGTGTGCGGAGCGCTGGCAGAAGTCGGCGGACAACGGCCATAGTTGGCCCACTTCCGTGCACCTGACCGACCTGTTCCCATCCCGCAGGCAACCACGTCGACTGGGGGTCCCCTTGATGGACCGAGCTGACCGACCCGACCGAGCTGACGCCATGTCCCGCAGATCCGTCCTCGCCACGGCCGCCGCCGTGGCCGCCCTCGCGGCCAGTGCGGGCCCCGCGCTCGCCGCCCCGGGCGCGGGCACCGCCGGACACCGCCGCCCACGCGCCGACCGGCACGTGGACAACCACTTCTGGACCACGGGCGCCGACTGGCACACCGGCACCGCCGAGGGCACGGCCGTCACCACCGGGGCCAGGCCGGGGCTGCGCATCGAGACGCCCGCGGGCCGCACCGACTACGCCGACCCGCACACCGGCAGGACCGCCACCTGGGAGTACGCCCGGTGGACCTCGCCCGTGCACCGCTCCACCGTGCCCGCGACCGAGCTGATCGCGTCCTGGAACGCCGACACCCCGACGGGCACCTGGCTCCAGACCGAGCTCCAGGGCACGTACACGGACGGCACGAAGACCCCCTGGTACGTGATGGGCCGCTGGACCAGGGGGGACGACAAGGAGCAGGACATCCGGCGGACCTCCGTCGACGACCAGAAGGACGGCAGGTCCACGGTCTGGACGGACACCCTGTCGTTGGACGACCCGGCGGCCGGGCCGCGCGTCGTCTCCTACCAGCTCCGGCTCACGCTGTACCGCAAGCCGGGGGCGACCGGCACCCCCACGGTCTGGCGGGCCGGGACGATGGCCTCGGCGGTCCCCGACCGCTTCACGGTCCCCGCCTCCAGGCCGGGCCTCGCCAAGGAGCTGAAGGTCCCCCGGTACTCGCAGGAGATCCACGCCGGCCAGTACCCCGAGTACGACAACGGCGGCGAGGCCTGGTGCAGCCCGACCTCCTCGCAGATGATCATCGAGTACTGGGACCGCAGGCCCACGGCCGCCGACCTCGCCTGGGTCGACCCCTCCTACGCCGACCCGCAGGTGTGCCACGCGGCCCGCCAGACGTTCGACTACCAGTACGACGGCTGCGGCAACTGGCCCTTCAACGCGGCGTACGCGGCCACGTACAGGGACATGCAGGGCGTCGTGACCCGGCTCGCCTCGCTCACCGAGCTGGAGACGCTGATCGCCGCGGGCATCCCGGCCATAACGTCCCAGTCCTTCCTCAAGGAGGAGCTGACGGGCGCCGGGTACGGCACGGCGGGCCACCTGATGACCGTCATCGGCTTCACGGCGGGCGGCGATGTCATCGCCAACGACCCGGCGTCCCCCAGCAACACGGCGGTGCGCCGCGTCTACAAGCGCCGTGAGTGGGAGAACATCTGGCTCCGCACCAAGCGCAAGAACGCCGCGGGCAAGGTCGTCTCCGGCACCGGCGGCGTCTGCTACCTGTACTTCCCGGTCAAGCTCGGCGCGGCGCAGAGGAAGGCGCTGGCGGCCGTCGGCATCAAGTGAGCGCCGTCGGGGGCGCGGGCCGCTCGTCGCCCGCGCCCCCGGCCGTGCTCACGTCACCGGGTCGACCACCCAGTCCGGGTGCCCCGGCATCGGCGGGGTCTTCGAGCCGTACAGCCACGGGTGGAGGAAGCCTTCGAGGTCCTCGCCCGCGACCTTCGACGCCAGGCCGATGAACTGCCGCGTACCGGCCGTGCGGCCCTTGTACTCGCTCACCCAGGCGCGTTCGATCCGCTGGAACGTCGCGTCGCCGACCTTCTCGCGCAGCGCGTAGAGGACGAGCGCCGAGCCGTCGTAGCGCATGCGCTTGAAGAGGTTGGGCTCGGTCGGCTCGGCCGGGGCGCCGTAGTCCTTGCGCCACTGGTCGTGCGCCGCGTAGGCGGTCTTCATCGCGGCCTCGAAGCTGTCCCCGCCGTTGGCCTGCGAGTACAGCCGTTCGTAGAACCGGGCGTGCCCCTCGCTCACCCAGAGGTCGGACCAGTTCTCCAGGGCCACGCTGTCGCCGAACCACTGGTGGGTCAGCTCGTGCACGAGGTTGCGCTCGGCGTCCACCTTGGTGCCGAGCAGGTCCGCCTTGGGGACGAGGGACAGCGTCTGCGTCTCCAGGGCCACCCCGAGGCCGGTGTCGCCGACGAGGACTCCGTAGCGGTTGAAGGGGTAGGGGCCGAGCCGCTCCTCCAGCCACTTCAGATGGCCGGGGGTGAGCGCGCGGTACGCGGCCGTCGGCTCGACGAGGGCGTCCGGCACGACGTCCCGCAGTGGGAGCCCGCCGGGCCCCTCGCCGTCGATCAGCTGGAACCTGCCCACCGCGAGCTGCACGAGCTGGGTGGACAGCGGCTGCTCGGAGTCGTACGTCCAGCGCAGCCTGCCGCCGGGGATCTTGACGCGGGAGACCAGCCTGCCGTTGGCGACGGCCGTGCGGTCGCCGGGTGTGGAGATGCGGAAGGTGACCGGCGCCCGCTGACTCGGGTGGTCGTTGCCGGGGAAGATCAGCCGGGAGCCGTTGGGCTGCGGGTAGACGACCGTGCCGTCGGGCGTGGGGATCCAGCCGTAGTCCTCGATGGCGTCGTCGCGGTGCCGGGTCTGCGTCGGGTCGGCGGTGTAGGTGACCTTGACGGTGAAGGAATCGCCCTTGGCCAGCGGGGCCCTGGGCGTCACGGTCAGCTCGTCGCCCTCGCGCGAGGCCGCCGCCTTCGCGCCGTCGACGGTCACGGAGTGCAGGGTGTTGCCCGCGAAGTCCAGGTTGAAGCGCGAGAGCGCCTGGGTGGAGGTCGCCCTGATCGTGGTCGCCGCCTCGAACGGCGTCTTCGGCGCCTGCCAGTCGAAGTCCAGGTAGTAGCGGTCCACGCGGTAGCCGCCGTTCCCGTCGAGCGGGAACAGCGGGTCGCCGAGTCCTGGCGCGCCGGGCGACGGCTTCTGGGCAGGGGCCTGCGCGGCCTGTGAGACGGGTGCGGTGAGGGCGGCCGCCACGGTGATCGCGGCCGCGAGGGCGAGCCGCGCTCCGCGGTGGGACGTCCGGTAGGTGCTCATCGGGAACCTCTCGGTCGGATGCTGCCCGGTCGTGCGCCGTGTCCCGGCCGGGAGGGGGTGGTGTCCCGCCGAGGACACGTCGTGTCTCGTCTTAGACGCACGGCACCCGCCCTCAGTTGTGGGGTGACCAAGCTCTCTCCCCCAACCGGCCGAGCTGCTGGCAAGGTGGAGGGGTCCTGTGGGGGGATGCCACTTCTGGAAAGCACTTCCAGTCGAACGTCAGCGAGAAGACATGACCGCGACCTCTGCCACCGCCGTCCGCGTCCAGGCCCGTACCGGCGGACCCAAGGAAGACGGACCCAAGCTGCTGGAACACCTGGCGGGCTGGACGCTCGTCATCGTCCTCGCGATGCTCGTCACACAGGCCGGTCTGCTGTGACCTGGCTCTCGCCGTCGGCGGTGCCGTGCCGGGTGCCGAGAACGCGGCCTGGATCTGGATCACGCCGCCTCCCTCACGCCGACGCCCCGAGGGAGAGCCCGCCCGCGACGATCTCGTCCGAGGTGACGAGGGCCTGTTCGGCGCTGACGTCGGTCATGAAGACGAACGGCGGCACGAGGGGCGGCACCGGCAGCCGGTCGGGCGTGAACGTCAGACAGACGAGGCCTTCGAGGCACCCCCTGAACTTGGTCAGATACAGGGTGACGCTGCCGCTCAGGTCCAGGGTGTCCGCGCCGAGGGACAGTTCCCCGCCGCCGTCGCGGGTCCGCAGCTCGTAGTCCGTGAGTGAGGCCGCCCTCATCCGCAGCACCATGACCTTCAGCGGACCGTCCGCCGTCGGAATCTCACGCACGCCCGCGACCAGGAAGCCCTTCGGCGCGAAGAGGGTGGTGGTGACGGTCGGCGGGGTCCGTGCCGCCTCGATGTCCCCGGCGGCGGGGGCGGCCTTCGCCGGGCCGCCGTGCACGATCCCGGCGACGATCACCACGGGCAGCAGCACCGCGAGCGTCCTGGTGCCCTGGCCGTCGCGCACCTTCGGCGGGGCCGGATCGTCTGCGTCGTCTGTGTCGTCTGCGGGCACCGGCGTCCAGCCGAAGCCCATGGCGCTGCCCGCGATGCCGAGGAGCATGCCGACGAGGAAGCCGCCGAGGTTGGTCGCCGCGAAGGAGAGCACGGAGAGGATCAGGGCGTTGACGCTCACATAGTGGTGGGTGTGCGGCAGCAGCCACAGGAAGAGACCCGCCACGACCAGGGCGATCCCGATGCCGAGCGCCGCGAGCCCGCCGATCCCCAGGCTGACCAGGACGGTCAGCGGGGAGAGCGGCAGGAGCAGCAGTTCGGCGCCGCCCAGGATCAGCAGCAGGCCGCCCCAGAAGGGCCGGGTGCGCCGCCAGCGGCGCAGCACCCGGCGCTGTTCGGGCCAGGGCAGGCGCCGGTCGAGCGGGCCCCCGCCGTCCCTGCGGAAGGCCCGTACGCCGCCCCTGCCGCCGCCGGTCAGAAGCACTTCTTGCCGCCGAGGCTGACGTCCACCCGCATGCCCTTGAGCCGGAAGTTGCCGCCGGTCGCCGACCAGGCGTGCGACTTCACCCCGGAGACCGTGATGTCCCCGGCCTGGAGCCCGAACTTGCCGCGCTCGCCCTTGATCCCCGGCACCTCGTCGAGCGTGGAGGCGTCCCTGCCGATCTGGGCGGTGCCGAAGCGGGCGTCGCCCACCAGGTCCTCGCCGTCGATGACGAGGTTGCTCGCGGTGACGTTTCCCGCGTCGCCGCCCGCCGTCAGCTTGAAGACGACCGTGCCGACCGGGGTCTTCACCTCGGCGGCCTGACAGATGTCGGACAAGGTGGCGTCGCCGATCCCGAGGAGCGCCACGGGGTGCCCCTTGCCGTCGACGTCCCGGTCGGTCTGCACGTATGAGGAGAGGCCCTGGCTCGTCAGCTTGCCGGACGACACCTGAAAGCTGGTGCCCGACACGGCGAAGGAGGCGGCGAGGGCGCCCTCGGCCATCGCGGAGGCCATCACGCCGACGGCCAGCACGGCCGGCATGGCCACCACGGCCGTCTTCTTCCACGAGGTCCTGCCCTGGGGCAGCGGGTTGCGTCTGGCGTTCACTGTCTTCCTCCCGTACGTCGTTCGCGTGCACAGGCGTGCGCAAGGGGAGTGCGTGAAGGGCCGTCGGGAGCAGGTCCGGCAGGCGGCGGTGGTCTGCCATACTGCGGATTTCCCGAGGCAGTTGGAGACTAGGGCTGAAATTGAATAATAGTCAACAGCGCGGCTCCGACCGCTCCGCGGCGCGGCGCGCCGAACTCATCGCCATTGGCCGGAAGTTGTTCGCCGACACGTCCTACGACGCGCTCTCGATGGATGACATCGCCAGGCAGGCGGGCGTCGCCAAGGGGCTGATCTACTACTACTTCAAGTCCAAACGCGGCTACTACCTGGCGATCATCGAGGACTCCGTCGCCGATCTCGTCGCGAGCGCCAGCCGCCACGACGACCTGCCGCCCGCCGGGCGGGTGCGGCGCACCATCGACGGCTATCTGCGCTACGCCGAGCACCACCAGGCGGCCTACCGCGCCATCGTCAGCGGCGGCGTCGGCTTCGACGCCGAGGTGCACGCCATACGCGACGGCGTGCGCGAGGCGATGATCGGGGCGATCGCCGAGGGGGCGTACGGCCGCAAGGACATCCCGCGCATGGCCCGCACCGCGCTGATCGGCTGGCTGTGCAGCGTGGAGGGCGTCGCGCTCGACTGGATCGGCCACTTCGAACTGGACCGCGAGCGGGTCTGCGAGCTGCTCACGCGCACTCTCGGGGACACGCTGCGCGTCATCGAGGACTTCGAGCCGTCGTACCCGGCACCGGCGCAGCCCTGACGCGGACACGCGAAAGGGGTGGGAGCCCGGTCCGGCTCCCACCCCTCAGCGGGTGCGCACGCGCGCGTGGTGCGTCAGTTGATGGCCTTGATCAGCTCACCGTTGGCCGTGTCACCGCTGAGCTCCCAGAAGAACGTGCCGCCGAGTCCCTGCTGGTTCTTGTAGGTCATCTTCCCCGCGATGGTCGCCGGGGTGTCGTAGCTCCACCAGTTGTTGCCGCAGTGGGCGTACGCGGTGCCGCCGACCGTGCCGTTGGCCGGGCACTTGGTCTTCAGCACCTTGTAGTCGTCGATGCCCTGCTCGTACTTGCCCGCCGCCGGGCCCATGGCGGTGCCGCCGGGGGCCTTCTGGGTGACGCCCGTCCAGCCGCGGCCGTAGAAGCCGATGCCGAGCAGCAGCTTGTTCGAGGGGATGCCGAGGCCCTTGAGCTTCTTGATCGTGGCGTCGGAGTTGTAGCCGTCCTTCGGGATGCCGCTGTAGGAGGTGAGCGGCGAGTGCGGGGCGGTCGGGCCCTTCGCGTCCCAGGCGCCGAAGTAGTCGTACGTCATCGGGTTGTACCAGTCGACGTACTGGGCGGCGCCCGCGTAGTCGGCCGCGTCGAGCTTGCCGCCGGCCGAGGCGTCGGCCGGGATCGCCGCGGTCACGAGGTTGTTGCCGCCGAACTTCGAACGGACGGCGGACATCAGCTTCTTGTACGCGTCGCGCCCGCTGGTGTCACACGTCAGGCCGCAGGCGTTCGGGTACTCCCAGTCGATGTCGATGCCGTCGAAGACATCGGCCCACTTGGAGTTCTCGACCAGGTCGTAGCAGGACTGGGCGAAGGCCGCGGGGTTCTTGGCCGCCTCGGTGAAGCCGCCCGACCAGGTCCAGCCGCCGAAGGACCACAGCACCTTGAGGTTCGGGTGCTTCTTCTTCAGCTTGCGGAGCTGGTTGAAGTTGCCGCGCAGCGGCTGGTCCCAGGTGTCGGCCACCCCGTCCACCGACTGGTCGGCCGTGTACGCCTTGTCGGTGGCCGCGTAGGCGTCGCCCATCGCGCACTTGCCGCCCTGGACGTTGCCGAAGGAGTAGTTGATGTGCGTCAGCTTGTTGGCGGAGCCCGACGTCTCGATGTTCTTGACGTGGTAGTTCCGGTCGTAGACGCCCCATTCGGTGAAGTAGCCGACCACCTTGGAGCCTGCGGCGGCCTTCTGCTGCGGGGCATCGCTCTGCCCGGCGGCGGCGGTACCCGCACCGGCCAGCAGTCCCGCGCCGAGGACGGCGCAACAGGCGGTGGCGACGAGGGCCCGGAAGCCCGTGCGGGAAGTGTGCGGTCTGAGCATCGTGTCTCCTCGTGGGGGAGGACCCGGCGAAGGGAAGGGCGGGGTGGTGCTGTGGACCTGCTGCGCCAAACGTGGAGAAAGCCCGCTCGGCATGGTTGTCACGCTTGGCATGAACGCGGTGAAACGTTCGGGGGAACAGTAGGAGGACTAGACCAGTGAGGTCAATGGTGCGTACCAATGTCGGCGCCGATGCCGCCGTCCTCGGCGACCGTCCTCGGCGGCCTTGGTTGAGATCTCGCATCATTGTTGAGTAAGCGGTCGTTAACTAGTGACTGGCTGTCGCTGATCGGGCATACTCAACGCGCCCGAGCCGCTGGTCAGCCGCTTCCGTGACCCGGAAGGAGACCCTGGCCCGGCACTGTTTTTCGGCGGCGCCGCCTCACCCCGCGCGGGCGTCCGCCGCAGCCCCACAGGGAGGAGAGCGACATGCCCGACCACGCCTTGCAGCCGGTGGAACGTCAGCTGCCCACGGACGAGGCCAGGGATCTGCTCTCGCTCGTCCGGGACATCGTCCAGCGCGAGATCGCGCCGGGGGCGGCCGAGGAGGAGGACGCCGGGCGCTTTCCGCGCGAGGTCTTCGGGCTCCTCTCCGAGGCGGGACTGCTCGGCCTCACGTACTCCTCCGAGTTCGGCGGCGGCGACCAGCCCTACGAGGTCTACCTCCAGGTGCTCGAGGAGCTCGCGGCGGCCCGGCTCACGGTCGGTCTCGGCGTCAGCGTCCACTCCCTGTCCTGCCACGCCCTCGCCGGGTACGGCACCAAGGAGCAGCAGGCCGCGCACCTGCCCGGCATGCTCGGCGGCGGTCTCCTCGGCGCCTACTGCCTCTCCGAGCCCTCGTCGGGCTCCGACGCCGCGTCGCTGCGCACCAAGGCGGTGCGCGAGGGCGACGACTGGGTCATCACCGGCACCAAGGCCTGGATCACGCACGGCGGCGTGGCCGACTTCTACACCGTCCTCGCCAGGACCGGCGGCGAGGGCGCCCGGGGCGTCACGGCCTTCCTGGTGCCGGGCGACGCGGAGGGCCTGACGGCCGCGGCGCCCGAGAGGAAGATGGGCATGAAGGGCTCGCCCACCGCCCAGATCCACTTCGACGGCGTCCGCGTACCGGACTCCCGGCGCATCGGCGACGAGGGCCAGGGCTTCGCGATCGCGCTCTCCGCGCTGGACTCGGGGCGGCTCGGCATCGCCGCCTGCGCCATCGGGGTCGCCCAGGCGGCGCTCGACGAGGCGCTCTCGTACGCCACCGAGCGGCGGCAGTTCGGGCGGCCGATCGCGGACTTCCAGGGGCTGCGCTTCATGCTCGCCGACATGGCCACGCAGATCGAGGCGGGCCGCGCGCTCTACCTCGCCGCGGCGCGGCTGCGGGACGCGGGGCGGCCGTTCTCCAAGCAGGCGGCGATGGCGAAGCTGCTCTGCACGGACGCCGCGATGAAGGTGACGACCGACGCCGTGCAGGTACTCGGCGGGTACGGCTACACCGCGGACTTCCCCGTGGAGCGCTTCATGCGCGAGGCGAAGGTGCTCCAGATCGTCGAGGGCACCAATCAGATCCAGCGCATGGTCATCGCACGTCACCTCGCGGGTCCCGACTCGCGCTGAACGGGCCGCGCGGCACCGGCGGCGCCACCAGCATGCTCCACTCCGGGTCGTGGTGTCCGGGCAGGGTGCGGCCGCGGTCGGCCCAGGTCCTGATCAGGGCGCGGTAGATCGGCGGGTCCTGGCCGGTGTGCTGGTGCACCTGCGGGTACCTGGCCTGGTACGACTGCGGCGGCTGCTCGGCCTGCGGCGGCTGCGGGGCACGGAAGGCCCCCCGGGGAACCGCTTGTGCCGAGGCGGGCACGGTCACCAGGGTGCGTCGGCGGCGGCCGGTGGGCACGTGCGCCGGACCACTGTCCGTAGGGGTCATACCAGGCCAACGCCCACCGCCACCCCCAGGTAACCGGCGCACGGAATCGACCGCCAGTTCAGGGCGTGCGCGGGGGCGGCGCCCGGGGCGCGCGTCTGTCCACCCACCGCCCTGCCCTGCGGGGCGCCCGCTCGCCAGGACCCCTGCCCGGGGGTGGCCTGCCTGCGGGCCGCCGCGTGCGACGCGCTCGTCCGTGGGCGTCTCCTGCCTGCGGGGCGTTGGCTCGTGTGCGGTCTTCGTCCGCGCGGTGCCGTGCCTGCGGGCCTCCAGCCCGTAAACGTCCCTGCCCACTGGGCGCTCGTCCGTGAGTGTCTCTTGCCCGCGAGGGTCTCTGCCTGCCAGGCGCCCGCCCGCCTGTGTCTCCTGCCTGCGGGGCGTTGGCTCGTGTGCGGTCTTCGTCCGCGTGGTGCCGTGCCTGCGAGGCCTTCCGCCCGCGGGGGGTCCCTGCCCCGGGCGCCTGCCCCGGGCGACCGCCCGCGAGTGCCCCCTGGCTGCGGGGCCTCCGCTCGTAGGAGCTGTCCGGCCGCGAGGCGGCCTGCCTGCGGGGCGTCGTCTGCGAGTGCCCCCTGGCCGTGGAGCGTTCGCTCGTGTGGGATCTTCGTCCGCGAGGTGCCCTGCCTGCGGGGCCTCCCGCCCGCGTGTGTCTCCCCGCCCGCCGGGCGCCCATCCGTGAGTGTCCCCTGCCTGGGGGCGCTCGCTCGCGGGCGATCTCCGTCCGCGGGGCGCCCTGCCTGCGAGGCCTCCCCCCGGCGAGGGCCCCCAGGCAGGGG
>NZ_JASKYR010000253.1:0-10501 GCF_041028215.1 Streptomyces flavofungini | reverse complement strand
CTCCCCTTCCCACCCGCGTCATGATCTCCCGGAGCGCACGGTCGTCGAAGATCCGCGAGGTGGGGACGCGCACGGTGGTTCGGCGCCTGCCGGTCACGGGCTGCCCGGCGAGGTTGGTCCAGTAGCAGCAGTGCCGCAGGTCGAGCCGGTCGTGACCGGCGCGCAGCCAGTCGTCGGGGGACCTGGGCACGATCATCACGACCAGGATCTTGTGCACCGACACCGGCGTACGGGCCAGCTTCTCCAGGTGCGCGTTGTCGAGCGTGAAGGAGAAGGCGGGCCGTGCGGGGCCGTCGCCCGCGGCGGTCCGCACGGGCGGCAGCTGGTAGGTGCACTTGAGCTGGACCTTGATGGTGACCTCGTCGTCGACCGTGTGCCCGGGGGCGCTGTGGCTGACGTGCCAGTCGATGCCGCTGTCCGGAAAGGGCTGGGAGAGCGAGCATCCCGCGGCCGCCGCGACGGCGTGCAGGTAGCCCACCTGAAGTGTCTCCATACAGGCGGTGGTGGCGAGTGTGCCGCGCGGCGGTGCGATCCGCTCGGGCAGCAGCCCACCCTGTTCGGGCTGCGCGAGCGCCATGTCCAACAGGCCTTCCGCATAGGGGCAGTTCCCAGCGCGGGCCGTCTTGTCAAGGGCCCCGTACCTCTGTTGTCTCCGGCCCGCGTACGGCGCAAACGGCCCGGGTATCACCGGTGTGGGCGGAGGACCGACGTCATCTGCCGGAACTGAGCGAGGAGTTGCACGACCATGACGTGCTGGTACGAGGGGCCCTTGGCCGCATTCGACACGGAGACCACGGGCGTCGACGTCGAGACCGACCGCATAGTGTCGGCCGCCGTCGTCGTCCAGCAGGGCGCGGGCACCAGGCCGCGCATCAGCCGCTGGCTGGTCAACCCGGGCGTTCCGGTGCCCGAGGAGGCCACCGCGGTGCACGGACTGACGGAGGATCACCTGCAGCGCACCGGCCGCTGGCCCGCACCGGTGATGGAGGAGATCGCGCGCGATCTGGCCGAGCAGGGCGCCGCGGGACGGCCGATCGTGGTGATGAACGCGCCGTTCGACCTGACGATGCTGGACCGGGAGCTGCGCAGGCACCGCGCCTCGTCGCTCGGGCGGTACATGGAGGGCTCGGCCCTCTGCGTGATCGACCCGCGGGTCCTGGACAAGCACCTGGACCGCTACCGCAAGGGCCGCCGCACACTCACCGATCTGTGCGCGCACTACGAGGTGGAGCTGTCCGACGCCCATGACGCGGCGGCGGACGCGCAGGCGGCGCTGGATGTCGTACGGGCGATCGGGCGCCGTTTCGCGTCCCGTCTGGAGCGTCTGACACCGGCCGAGCTGCATACGCTCCAGGCGGTCTGGCACGCGGCGCAGGCGCGCGGGCTGCAGGCGTGGTTCACCAAGAGCGGCACGCCGGAGACGGTGGACCCGGCGTGGCCGCTGCGGCCCGAACTGCGGGCGGCCGCCTGAGCGTCGGCCCCCAGCGTCGGCCCCGAGCACTGGCCCTGAGCGCTGGCCCTGAGCGCTGGCCCTGAGCGTCGGCAAAGAAAAAACCGGTCCGTCTGCTGACGGACCGGCGTTCTCCGGTGGGCGATACTGGGTTCGAACCAGTGACCTCTTCGGTGTGAACGAAGCGCTCTCCCACTGAGCTAATCGCCCGGGAACGGACTGAACAATACAGGTCCGGACGCCTTTCCTTCAAACCGCTTCCGGCGGCCCCGGCCACGGCCCCGCGGCGACCCGCTAGGAGCGGCTGCGGTCGTCGAGACGGGCGAGCAGTCCGCGCCGCCCCGACCGCATCATCAGGGCGTGGTTGAGCCTGAACAGGGGCCGGCCCGGCACGGCGAGGCGCCTCATCAGCTGCTTGCGCACCTCGACCTCCTGGTCGTAGTCGGCGCGGGTCCCGGTGGGACCCGGGGCGACCGTCCAGCGCGCCCACCCCTCGAGATCGCCGCTCATCCGGATCTCAAGGACCCCCGCGGCGGGATCGCGGCGGCTCTCGCGCGCGGTGACGGTGAGCTCGTACGGCAGGAAGGACCGGAAGCGGGCGACGCCGCTGCGGCCGTCGGCCGATGTCACCTGCCGCACCTGGGGCCACCACAGCGGATAGTCCTGCGCCCGCTCAAGGACCGCGTAGACCTCGCCGGGGGCGGCGGGCAGGTCCCAGCGGTCGTGGAAGCGGTAACGGCACCAGTTCATGGGCCGAGTCTGCCCGGCGCGGGCGGATGCGCAACGGCCGTGCGCCGGGCGGATCCGCAACCACCGTGCGCCGGGCGGCCGTTGCGGAATGTGCCGAACCGAATGCGGAGAAAACCGGGACGCCCGCGTATGCGGACCCGTCAATTCCCTTATGCCTGGCGCGAATACGATTACGGCCCGGAGGCTGAAAAGCCTCCGGGCCGTAATCCGGGGTGGGCGATACTGGGTTCGAACCAGTGACCTCTTCGGTGTGAACGAAGCGCTCTCCCACTGAGCTAATCGCCCCGGGCGCATGGAGAACATTACCGCATGTCAGCGGGTGCCTCCGACCGCCCCCGGGAGTCCCCGACGGGTCACCCGGGTCACTCCTTGATCTTCCACGGCATCGTGATGCCGAACTTCCACACGTAGACCGCGACGAGCACCGCGACGATGACCAGGCCGATCGTGGTCAGGATGATGTTCCGGCGGCGCACCTTGGGGTCGAGCGCACGCTGTGCGGCCTCGGTGACCTTGCGTTTCGTCCAGCGGAGCACGAGCTGGGCCCAGACGAACTCGGTCGCCCAGATCGCCATGCCGCCGAAGATCACCAGCCATCCGGGGCCGGGGAGCGGCAGCATGATGATGCCCGCGACGACCACCGCGAGCCCCACGATGAACACGCCCACCTGCCAGCTCAGGTGCAGCGCCCTGCGGGCCTGTACGTACTGCGGCGCGCGCGACCCCAGCGCCGGTTCCGGCTCCGCCCCGCCGACCGGCGCCACCGCCTCCGCCGATTCGTTACTCCCCGTATTCATACGGCCAAACCCTACCGGACGGAAACCCGTCACCGGAATGGCCGTACGGCCGACAGAGACAACCCGCCAAAAGAGCTACCTAAAGACACGCAAAACACTCAGAGGGGTTTACAACGGCACCGTAGGTGGCATGTCGATTTCGCCGACGTGCGAATCCCCGAGCGCACACTGAGCGAAAGGCCCTGGCGCTTATGAACACCACGGTCAGCTGCGAGCTGCACCTGCGCCTCGTTGTGTCGAGCGAGTCCTCACTGCCTGTTCCCGCAGGACTGCGGTATGACACGGCTGATCCCTATGCCGTGCACGCCACCTTCCACACCGGAGCCGAGGAGACGGTCGAGTGGGTATTCGCCCGCGATCTCCTCGCCGAGGGCCTGCACCGGCCCACCGGTACCGGCGACGTCCGAGTCTGGCCGTCCCGGAGCCATGGTCAGGGCGTCGTATGCATCGCCCTGAGCTCCCCGGAGGGCGAGGCACTGCTCGAGGCCCCGGCGCGGGCCCTGGAGTCCTTCCTGAAGCGAACCGACGCGGCCGTGCCCCCCGGCACGGAGCACCGCCACTTCGATCTCGACACCGAGCTCTCTCACATCCTGGCGGAGAGTTAACCGCCTCAGGAGTGCCGGGTTCCCCTCACGCCGTCCGACTCGGGGCGACGGCGCGGACGGTCACGGCACGAGACGCTCACCGCAGGGAATCAGACAACGGCGCCGTCGCCGCGGACACCCTCCGCCGCGACGGCGCCGCTGTGTCCGCCCGGGGAGCCGCTAGCATCGGCCAGCATCGGCGGGCACCGGCCCGACCCCCAGGCCAGGGAGCGCATCGTGCTGATCACCCACGACACCCGGTGTTCTCTCGACGCCGTGGTCGATCTGGTGAACACCGCACCGGAGGAGGACGGCGCCGACGGACTCGCGGACGTGGCGGCGCTCGGTGACTTCGCACGGACCCATGAGGTGAGCGATGTCGGGGTGCTCACCGAGCGCGACCTCGCTGATGTCCACCGGGTCCGCGGCCGCTTCGCGGAGGTCTTCGCCAACCCGGAACCCGCGGCGGCGTCCACGATCATCAACGAGCTCATCGCGGCGGCGGGCACCACGCCCCGGCTCACCGACCACGACGGCTACGACTGGCACATCCACTACTTCGCGCCCGGCGCGTCCATCGCGGACCACCTGGCCGCCGACTGCGGCATGGCCCTGGCCTTCTTCGTGGTCGCCGGGGAGCAGGACCGGCTGCGGCGCTGCGAGGCACCGGACTGCCGGCGCGCCTTCGCCGACCTCTCGCGCAACCGCTCCCGGCGCTACTGCGACAGCCGCACCTGCGGCAACCGCCTCCATGTCGCCGCCTACCGCGCCCGCCGCAAGGAAGCCACGGCCTGAGGGCTCCCCCGGGCGCCGCGCGGCGGCCCTCAGAGCAGCAGCAGGTCGTGCAGCGACGCGAGCAGGATCAGGGTGCCGATCACGGTCAGGAAGATCATCAGGGGCGGTTGGGAGAGGGCGAAGAGACAGCCCCGCCGCTCCTCGTCGTCCGGCGGTGCGGTGCCGCCCTCTTCGGTGGTGTCCAGCATCTCGTCGTGATGATGACGCAGCCGGAGGACGGCGATGACCAAGGAACGCGGGCGTCAAGAGGCCGGCGACGCCCTTGGGGGCACGGATAAGACCAGCGTCCGGGGCGTTCGCCCCCGCGACGCCGGGCCGCGCCACCGCACGGCGAGGCCGCACCGCCCGCACTCGAACGAGTGAGCGCCACACCTCTGAAACGCGGTCGGCTGTTGACGACCGCCCCGGACACCGCCCCGGACCTCCTGCCGGGAGGGTCAGATCCCGTGCTTCTTCAGGATCGCCTCGATGTCGCTGAAGTCCTCCGCCGGAGCGGCCGAGCGCGGCTTCGCGGCGGGCTCCGCGGCGGCCGGGCGCGCGCCCTGGCCCAGCGAGGGCACCGAGGCCCCGGGCGCCACCGCCTCGCGGCGGGCCGCCTTCGCGGCCTTGCGCTCCTTGCGGGTGCCGCCGGAGCGGCGCTCCACCGCGCGCGTCCCGAGGAATATCAGCCAGGCCGCGCCGAGCACTCCGAAGCCGACCCACGCCTTGAGGCTGAACGCGGTGTCGGCCGCCCAGCCCACGACACCGGTGAGCACGAGGCCCACCGGCACAAGTGAGTACGCGGCGAGGCGGGCGGCGGTCAGGAAACGCTTGCGGTAGGCCGAGACCGCGGCGATGCCCAGGCCGGCCGCGGACACGGCGGAACAGATGGTCTCGGCAATCATCCGGCCCTCCAGGCATACAGGCGTACGTCGTACATGGCTCTCCTCGTCCCCTCCATCCTGCACCGTGCGGGCGCCGCGGAGCCACGCCCGGAGCGGACCTCAGGGACATCTCCGGGTCATCTCGGGGTCCCGTCTCCTCCCCAGGGACCGGTCGGCCTCCACCCTCCCGGCCGCCGGTGTCTTCTCCCTGCCGGTCCGTGGCCCGCCCCTGCCGGTCCGTCGGCCCCGTCCCGGTTGGGACGCCGTCCCGCGGGCTGGAAGACTGTCCCCATGAGTGACTCCGCCCCCGCGCGCCCCGTCGTCGTCGACGTATGGTGCGAGCTCCAGTGCCCCGACTGCCGCACCGCCCTGGACGACGTACGCGCCCTGCGCGACCGCTACGACGACCGCGTCGAACTGCGCCTGCGCCACTTCCCCCTGGAGAAGCACAAGCACTCCTTCGCCGCCGCCCAGGCCGCCGAGGAGGCCTTCGAGCAGGGCAAGGGCTGGCCGTACGTGGAAGCCGTGCTCGGCCGGGTCGAGGAGCTGGACCGCGAGGGCGAGCCCTTCCTGGTGTCGAGCGCCCGTGAACTTGGCCTGGACGCCGAGGAGTTCGACACCGCGCTCGTCGACGGCCGGCACATCCTGATCGTCGACGCCGACCAGGCCGAGGGCAAGGCGATCGGCGTCACGGGCACGCCCACGTACGTCGTCGGCGGTGAGCGGCTCGACGGCGGAAAGAGCCAGGACGGCCTGCGCGAGCGCGTCGAGAGGATCGTCGACGGCCTGCTCGCCGCCGAGGCCTGAGCCCGCCCCGCGCGCGTGGGGCCCGCCGGGAGCTAGAGCAGGGGCTTGTAGAGGTGGTACGAGAGCGGTTCGTAGCCGAGTGACTCGTACAGGCGCAGGGCCGGGGTGTTCCCCGCGAAGACGTTGAGGGCGAGGCTGTGCTTGCCCGCCGCCCGGGTCTGCGCCTCGGCGAGCAGCATCAGTGAGCGGCCGTGGCCGCGCCCGCGGTGCCGCTCGCCGACCTCCACGTCGAAGACGAACCCCGCGTCGTCATTCACCTTGAGCCAGAGGTGGCCGACCCGCTCCCCCCGGTCGGTGAGCACGCTCAGCAGGACGCCGGGGGTGGCGAGGCCCTGCGGCAGGTTGTCCGCGTGATCCGCCTCGGACTTGGCGCGGGCCTCGTCCTCCGGCACGCCGCGCTCGATCCAGGTGCGCGCGTACGACAGCTTCGCCTCGGCGAGCCACGCCGTGTACTCGTCCTCGGTCATCGGCCGTCCCCGCACCCCCGCGGGCAGGGCGGGCGGCTCGGCCGGCAGGCGCTTGGCCATGCCGCGGTTGCGCTCCACGTAGCCGAGCGCGGTGGCCAGGCGCAGCGCCCCGGGCGACTCCGCCGGGACGGCCGCCTCGATGCGGCGGCAGCCCCAGCCGCGCGCCACCTCCTCGGCGGCGAGCGCGGCCACGGTGGCCCTGCCGCGTCTGCGGTCGGGCTCCTCGATGCGCAGGGCGACGACGCGGCAGACCTGCGGCCCGAAGACGTCATGGGTGGCGAGGGCTATGGAGCCCACGGGACGGCTGTTCACACAGACGTCGAAGGTGCGCGCCTTGGAACCGTCGGCGCTCCGTTGAAGCGGCCCGGTCGGCCGCAGGGTCGTGGTCATCACAGGTGTTCTACCCGCCCTGCGGTCGCCGCGTCACCGGGGTTTTCCCGGCTCCGGCGGACCGGTGCCCGGGTGCCGGGGCCCGGCTCAGGGGTCGAGGCCGTCCGCCGCCCGCTCGTCGAAGGTCCGCATCGCCTTGGCGGTGACGGGGCCCGGCGCGGCGGCCAGTTCGCGCCCGTCCACGCGGTGGACGCCCTGGACGTCGCGGAGCGTCGAGGTCAGGAAGATCTCGTCGGCGCGGTCCAGGACATCCATCGGCAGGTCGGTCTCCCTGGCGCCCGTCCACTCGACGGTGAGCTCGCGCGTGATGCCCGCGAGGCAGCCCGAGGCGAGCGGGGGCGTGTGGATCTCGCCGTCGATGACCACGAACACGTTGGTGCCGGTGCCCTCGCAGAGCCGTCCGACCGTGTTGGCGAAGAGCGCCTCCGAGGCGCCCTGGTCGAGGGCGCGGGCGAGCGCGACCACGTTCTCCGCGTACGAGGTGGTCTTCAGGCCGGTCAGCGCCCCGCGTTCGTTGCGGGTCCAGGGCACGGTGATCACGGCGGTGGAGTCGGGGCGCCGCTGGGCCTCGCCCGCCGCCACGACGAGCGTGGTGCCCTGGTCGCCGCGGTCGGAGCCGAGCGGCGACAGGCCGCCGGTGTAGGTGATCCGCAGGCGGCCCAGCGGCAGCGGATTGGCGTCGAGGACCGCGGCGCAGGCGCGGCGCACCTCGTCGAGGTCCGGCTCGGGGAGCCCCAGACCGCGCGCCGAGCGGGCGAGCCGGTCCAGATGGCGGGTCAGGGCGAAGGGCCTGCCCTGGATCGACTTCACCGTCTCGAAGATGCCGTCGCCGACCGTGAGGCCGTGGTCAAGCACCGAGACGCGGGCGTTTTCGACGTCCCGCAGTCCGCCGTCGAGCCATATCTTCACGTTGCGTTTCCTCCGCTCGCTTCGTACGCCCCCGACGCTACCGCCAGCAGCCGCGCGGCCTTCAGCTCGGTCTCCCGCCACTCCCCCTCGGGGTCGGAACCCCAGGTGATGCCCGCTCCCGTGCCGAAGCGCAGCATGCCTTCCGCCCGGTCGATCCAGAAGGTGCGGATGCCGACCGCCAGCTCGCCGGTGCCCCGGTCCGCGTCGACCCAGCCGATGCCGCCGCAGTACGGGCCGCGGGGCGCGGTCTCGAGCTCCTCGATGATCCGCAGGGCGCTCGATTTGGGGGCGCCGGTGACGGAGCCGGGCGGGAAGGTCCCGTCGAGCAGCTCCGGCCAGCCCGCGCCGGGGCTCAGCTCGCCGTGGACGGTGGAGACGAGGTGGACGAGGCCGGGGTGCTTCTCGACCACGCAGAGGTCGGGAACGGTCACGGAGCCGGTGGCGCAGACGCGTCCCAGGTCGTTGCGGACGAGGTCCACGATCATGACGTTCTCGGCGTAGTCCTTCTCCAGGAGGTCGGCCTCGGTCCTTCCGGTGCCCTTGATGGGGCCCGACTCCACGGCGCGGCCCGCGCGGCGCAGGTACAGCTCGGGGGACGCGGTGGCAAGCTCCACGCCGTGCGCGGGCAGGCGAATCGTTCCTGCGTACGGAGCGGGGTTCCCGCGCGCGAGCAGCGCGGTCAGGACGTCCACGTCGGCGCCGGGCGGGACGGGCGCGGAGAGGACGCGGCAGAGGTTCGCCTGGTAGACCTCGCCGGCCGCGATGTACTCCCGTATCCGCCGCACGCCGCCGGTGTACGCGGCGCGGTCGAGGGACGACGTCCAGTCACCGGTGGCCGGTCCCCGCCACCGCCCCGGCACGGGCGGGGGGACGGCTTCCTCCCGCACGTCGTCGAAGCGGGCGCAGACCAGGCCGCCCTCGAAATCGGCGGTCACCGCCCAGAAGCCGGTGGACTCCAGGGCGGCGGGGTCGCTGGTCACATCGCGCAGACCGGTGGCCACACGGCCGCCGAAGCGCGCCAGGGGAGGAAGCGTCGAAGACGACGTCAGAGCGGGGTTGTGCACGGCTGTGAGTCTATGACCGGCGCCCCGGGCGCGCCCCGGGCCGACGACAGCGCAGCACGCTGCGCAAACGCGTTTTTGTACTGGCCCAGGAATCCGCTAGAGTTCAACACGTCGCCGGGACGCGCAAGCGGACCGGGAAAGACAAGCGGACGTAGCTCAGTTGGTAGAGCGCAACCTTGCCAAGGTTGAGGTCGCCAGTTCGAACCTGGTCGTCCGCTCGCAGGAAGAGGGGGATCTTCCCGAACCCCCGCACTCCTGGTGGAGTGGCCGAGAGGCGAGGCAACGGCCTGCAAAGCCGTCTACACGGGTTCAAATCCCGTCTCCACCTCCAAGGACGATTAGCTCAGCGGGAGAGCGCTTCCCTGACACGGAAGAGGTCACTGGTTCAATCCCAGTATCGTCCACTGGATCTTGGTGAGGACCGGCGGAAGCCGACTTCATGGAGATCGTCCCGCGCGATTAGCTCAGCGGGAGAGCGCTTCCCTGACACGGAAGAGGTCACTGGTTCAATCCCAGTATCGCGCACGCAGTACGCAGCAGACGCAGGTCACCCCGCGCGATTAGCTCAGCGGGAGAGCGCTTCCCTGACACGGAAGAGGTCACTGGTTCAATCCCAGTATCGCGCACCATCCATGAAGCCCCCGGCCCTCTCCACGGCCCGGGGGCTTCGTCGTGCGCGTCGTCGCTCAGGACGAGAAGAGCATGTGGCCGAAGCTCTTGTGGCGCTTCTGGTGGCCGTATTCGTAGTGACCGCTGTGGCCTCCGTGGCCGCCGTGGCCTCCGTGCGGGGCGCCCCAGGCGGGGSCYGGGGGGYCCACTGGGACTCCAGACGGGTGAGGGACTCCAGCTCGCCGTAGTCGAGGAATATCCCGCGGCAGCCGGTGCACTGCTCGATCTGGACGCCATTGCGGTTGTACGTGTGCATCGGTGCGTGACACTTGGGACACTGCATGGACGGCTCAACTCCTCGCCGGTAATGACTGCTTCGCCGGACTTTCTTCCCGGCTTCGGTGCGTTGCACCCTACTTCGTCAGGTCCGGGACCAACTCCGGCGGGACGGTGCCCGCTTTGCCCATCCGGTCGCAGGCGTCGACCAGCGCCTGCTCGATCTCGTCCAGCGGGCGGCCCGCCGCGACGGCCTTGGCGATCGCCAGGGCCGCGGTCTGCGCGGTCAGGGCGCGGGCGGGGACGTCGAGGACCGGCCAGGGGTCGCTCTCCCGCGCGGGCAGGGCGCGGCCGCCCGCTTCCCGGTAGGTCGCAAGGAACCGGGTCCACTCCTCGGGGGAGAGCAGCCCGCAGGCGTACCAGGCCGCCGGGCGGGCCAGATCCCAGGCCGGGTCGCCGGTGCCGAGGTCGTCGACGTCGATGAGCCGCCAGCCGTGCTCGCCGGTGCGGACGAGCTGGCCGAGGYGCAGGTCGCCGTGGCAGAGGCCCTGGCGGCCCGCCGGGGCGGGGGCCTCGTCGCGGGCCCACGGCGGCAGGGCCGCCCAGGCGCGCAGGACGGGGGGCGCGGCGGGATGCGGGCCCGCCGCGCGGAGCCGGGCCAGGGCGCGGGCCGCCTTGGCGGGGCCGCGCATCGCCGGAAGCGAGTACGGCAGGGCGGCGGGGTCGGTGGCGTGCAGCGC
>NZ_JASKYR010000252.1:0-10819 GCF_041028215.1 Streptomyces flavofungini | reverse complement strand
TCGTACGGGCCCCGAGCGCGCACCGGAAGCGCACGCCCCGCCCCTCGCACGCCTCCGCGAGCCCCCGCGTCCAGCCGTCCGCGAGCGGCGGGCGATGAGCCACCGGCAGCCGCGCGGGCCGCGGCTCCCCGCCTGGACGGCGACGCTCACCTGGAAGGCGGCCGTCTTCATCACCGTCATGTGCTGCGCGCTCGCGGCGCTGCTCGGCGCGCTCGTGCACGTCTCGGTGACCAACCAGACCGTGGGCCAGGCACGCGAGCGCGCGCTCTCCCACCTCAAGGAGGTCACCGAGCGGTACGAGGCGGGCGACCGGCTCGGGCCCGGCGCGGGCGTCGACCCCGAGGGACTGCCCGGCGGGCTGCGGGAGCTGGCGGCGGCCGGTGAGCGCGGCACGATGGTGGCCGCCCATGAGTCACGGCCGACGATGTGGGCCGCCGGGCCCGCCGACGGGGGCCGGGTGCTCGCCGTCCAGGTGGACTACGCCCAGGGCGCCCGCACCATCGACGGGCTCGACCGGGCGATCCTCGGCTCCTCCGTGCTCGCGATCGGCGCGACGCTGCTGGTCGGGGCGTTCGCGGTGACCCGGGTGACACGGCGGCTGCATCTGACGGCGCAGGTCGCGCGGAAGATCAGCAGGGGGGATCTGGACGCCCGCGTCAACGACCCGCGCACCAAGGAACCGGCGCTGCACCAGGACGAGGTCGCCGCGGTCGCCGGAGCGCTCGACACCATGGCATCGTCGCTCCAGGGCAAGCTCCTGAGCGAGCAGCGGTTCACCGCGGACGTGGCGCACGAGCTGCGCACGCCGCTGACCGGACTGCACGCGGCGGCGGAGCTGCTGCCGCCGGGACGGCCGACGGAGCTGGTGCGGGACCGGGTGGCGGCGCTGCGCACCCTGACCGAGGACCTCCTGGAGATCTCCCGGCTCGACGCGCGGAGCGAACAGGTGGACCTCGACGCGCACCGGCTCGCTCCACTGGCGGAGCGGGTGGTGCGGGCTTCCGGCGAGGGCACGGAGCTGGTCGTCGTCCGTGACGTGACCGTGGAGACCGACCGGCGGCGCCTGGAGCGCGTCCTCGGCAATCTCGTCGGCAACGCCCGCAAGCACGGGCGGCCACCGGTGCTCGTCTCGGTCGACGGGCCCGTGGTCACCGTGCGGGACCACGGCGACGGCTACCCGGACTACCTCGTGGAGCACGGCCCGCAGCGCTTCAGGACCGAGGGCACGACCAAGGGGCACGGCCTCGGCCTGACCATCGCGCTCGGCCAGGCCTCGGTCCTCGGCGCCCGCCTCACCTTCGCCAACGCGGCCGACGGCGGCGCGCTCGCGACCCTGCGGCTGCCGTACGAGGAGCGGGACCACGCGGAGTCCGACGGCGAGCGGGCGGCCGAGGAGAGCGGGTCCGGCGGCTCCGCGTGAGCTTTTGCGCACACCCTGTGGCGCTTTTACTGTGAGTTGCGGCTTATGAGCAGTTTCTGGAAGCCGCCCCTTCCGCGGCTCACGCGCATGCGCCGGAGGCCGCCCCACAGCTCCCTCGGAGGAGAACCATGTCTCTGCGGACCACCGCCACCCGGCTCGGCATAGCCGCCGCCGGTGCCGCCCTCACCGCGCTCACCGTCACCGGCCCCGCCGCCGCCCTCGACGGCACCACAGACAGCAAGGCGCCCGTCTACAAGGGCCGCGTCACCGCCAAGTCCGGGCTCCTGCTCCGCAGCGCCCCGAACCGCGGCAGCCGCGTCATCCGCACCGTGCCGCACGGCAAGGTGGTCACCATCTACTGCAAGACCCGGGGCAGCCGCGTGGGCAACAGCAACCTCTGGTACCTGCTCACCGACGGCACCTGGGCCTGGGGCAGCGCGAACTACATCGCCAACATCGGCAGGGCACCGCGCTGGTGCTGACCCCACCACCCGGCACCCGGCCGACATAGCCGACATAAACGGACTTCAGGGCTTGTCGCTTGCTACGTTCCCGGCATGACCGGAACACGCGTGGGCTCCGCACCCCCCACGGCGCCCGCCGTCCGCGTCCCCCACCGCCGCGGCACCGAACTCGCCCTGCTCGTCCTCGCCGTCCTGCTCTGCGTGTACGGCTACTGCGACGTCGGCCTCGCCCGATACGGCTCGGTCCCACCCGGCGCCGCGGGGTACGGCGCCGGGCTCGGCGTGCTCGCGCTCCTCGCGCACCTCGCCGTCCGGCTCCGCGCCCCGTACGCCGATCCGGTGCTGCTGCCCATCGCGGTCCTGCTCAACGGGCTCGGCCTGGTGCTGATCTACCGGCTCGACCTGGAGACCCCGCACGACGAGGCGGCCCCGGCCCAGCTCGTCTGGTCCACCGTCGGCGTCGCGCTCTTCATCGCCGCCGTGCTCCTGCTGCGCGACCACCGGGTGCTCCAGCGCTACGCCTATCTCTCCGTCGTCACCGCGCTGGTCCTGATGATCGTGCCGATCTTCTTCCCCGCCGTGAACGGCGCCCGCATCTGGATCAGGCTCGGCGGACTCTCCATCCAGCCGGGCGAGTTCGCCAAGGTCCTGCTCGCCGTCTTCTTCGCCAGCTATCTGGCGGCCAACCGCAGCGCCCTCGCCTACGCCGGACGCACCATCTGGCGGTTCAAGCGCCTCCAGCTGCCCACCGGGCGCGTCCTCGGACCCATCGTCGCGATCTGGCTGCTGAGCGTCGGCGTCCTCGTCCTGGAGCGCGACCTCGGCACCTCCCTGCTCTTCTTCGGCCTCTTCGTGACCCTGCTCTACGTCGCCACCGGCCGGACCGGCTGGATCGCGGTCGGGCTGCTGCTCGCGGCGCTCGGGGCGTACGCCGTCGGCTCGCTCGAACCGCATGTGCACGGCCGCGTCCAGGACTGGCTGGCCCCCTTCGCCTCCATCGACGCGGGCGAGGGCCCCAACCAGCTGGCACAGTCCCTCTTCGCGTTCGCGGCCGGCGGGATGCTCGGCACCGGGCTCGGGCTCGGCCACTCCATCCTCATCGGCTTCGCCGCGAAGTCCGACTTCATCCTGGCCACGGCGGGCGAGGAGCTGGGCCTCGCGGGGCTCTGCGCGGTCTTCGTGCTCTACGCCCTGCTCGTCGAGCGCGGCTACCGCGCGGGGCTCGACCTGCGCGACCCCTTCGGGCGGCTCCTCTCGATCGGGCTCGCCTCGATCATCGCGCTCCAGGTCTTCGTCATCGCGGGCGGCGTGATGGGGCTCATCCCGCTCACCGGCATGGCGATGCCCTTCCTCGCACAGGGCGGTTCCTCGGTCGTCACCAACTGGATCATCGTGGCGCTGCTCATCCGGGTCAGCGACTCGGCCCGCGGCCAGCTCGCGGCCAGGGAGGCCCGGTGACCCGGTACATCCGGCACGCCGCCGTCTTCTGCGTGCTGCTGCTGCTCGCCCTGCTCGTCAACGCCGCCCGCGTCCAGCTCGTCGACGCCGGGTCCCTGGACACCAACCCGGCCAACCGCCGCGTGCCCATCGTGCGCTTCGCGCAGGCGCGCGGGGACATCCTCGTCGACGGGCGGCCGATCACCGGCTCCAAGGACACCGGGGAGCTGCTCCGCTACGAACGCACGTACAAGAACGGTCCGTTGTACGCGCCCGTGACCGGCTTCGCCTCCCAGGTCTACGGCACGTCACTCCTGGAGAACACCGAGGACGGCATCCTCTCCGGCACCGACGCGATGCTCGCCCCACTGCCGTTCTGGAACGACATGACGCGCGCGCGGAGCCCCGGCGGCCATGTGCGGACCACCATCAGGGCGGCGGTGCAGCGCGCCGCCTACTCCGGGCTCGGCGGCAGGCGGGGCGCGGTCGCGGCCATCGAACCGGCGACCGGGAAGATCCTCGCCCTGGTCAGCGCCCCTTCGTACGACCCGGAGCGGCTCTCGGGGACCAGCGGGTCGGTGGCGGAGTCCTGGGCGGAGCTGAACCACGCCCGCGAGAAGCCGATGCTGAACCGCGCGATCCGCCAGACCTATCCGCCGGGCTCGACGTTCAAGGTGGTCACGGCAGCCGCCGCGCTCGACTCGGGGACCGTCACCGATCCGGACGCCCCGGGCAAGTTCCCGAACCCGTACACCCTGCCCGGCACCAGCACCCAGCTCACCAACGAGGTGGACGGCTGCACCGACGCCTCGCTGCGGCACGCCTTCCAGTGGTCGTGCAACACGGTCTTCGCCCGGCTCGGGGTGGACACGGGGCTGAAGGCGATGGTGCACACCGCACGGAACTTCGGCTTCAACGACGCCACCCTGCGCGTCCCCTCCGCCGTGGCGCCGAGCAACTTCGACACCACCCTGGACAAGGCGCAGCTCGCGCTCTCGGCCATCGGCCAGTACGACACCCGGGCGACGCCCTTGCAGATGGCGATGGTCTCGGCGGCGGTCGCGGGCGGCGGCTCCGTCAAGGCACCGCACCTGGTCCAGGAGACGACCACGCACGACGGCGACCCCGTCGCGACCACGGGGCAGCGGACCCTGCGCCAGGCGATGCACCCGGCGACCGCGATGCGGCTGCGGGAGATGATGACGGACGTCGTCGAGAAGGGCACGGGCACGAACGCCGCCATCCCGGGAGTGACCGTCGGCGGCAAGACCGGCACCGCCCAGCACGGCATCGACAACAACGGGACGCCCTACGCCTGGTTCATCTCCTGGGCGCAGGCACCGGGCGACGCCGAGCCCTCGGTGGCGGTGGCGGTCGTGATCGAGGACGCCTCGGCGGACCGGGGCGACATCAGCGGCGGCGGCAGCGCGGCCCCGATCGCCAAGGCCGTCATGGAGGCGGCCCTGAAGTCGGCGGCGGACGCCGGCCGCGGCTGACCCGCCGCACCCCGCCGCCGCGCGGCGCCGGATGCACCGGCATCACTGGCTCTCGCCGCCCTCCGCGATCGCGGCCTCCACCTCCGTCACGCGCGCGTGCTCCTCGGCCGCGAAGCGCTCCGCGTCCAGCTTCTCGGCGATCTCCTCGTCCTGGAGCATGAGCTGGTCGAGGTTGTGGTCGCCCATCTCGAAGACGCCCATGTCCACGTACGCCTGCTGGAGCCGCTTGCCCCACAGGCCGATGTCCTTGACGCAGGGCACGATGCGGCTGAAGAGGAGCTGCCGGAAGAGGGCGAGGAACTCGGACTGCTCGCTGTACTCCTCGGCCTGTTTCCTGGGGATGCCGAAGTTCTCCAGGACCTCGACCCCGCGCAGCCGGTCGCGCATCAGGTAGCAGCCCTCGATGACGAATTCCTCGCGCTCGCGCAGTTCCGCGTCCGTGAGCTGCTTGTAGTGGTCCCGCAGCGCCATCCGCCCGAAGGCGACGTGCCGGGCCTCGTCCTGCATCACATAGGCGAGGATCTGCTTGGGCAGCGGCTTGGTCGTGGTGTCGCGGATCATGCCGAACGCGGCGAGCGCGAGGCCCTCGATCAGGACCTGCATGCCGAGGTAGGGCATGTCCCAGCGGGAGTCGCGGAGGGTGTCGCCGAGGAGCGACTGGAGGTTGTCGTTGACGGGGTAGAGCATCCCCATCTTCTCGTGCAGGAAGCGGCCGTAGATCTCGGCGTGCCGCGCCTCGTCCATGGTCTGGGTCGCGGAGTAGAACTTCGCGTCCATGTCGGGCACCGACTCCACGATGCGCGCCGCGCAGACCATCGCGCCCTGCTCACCGTGGAGGAACTGGCTGAACTGCCAGGACGTGTAGTGCTTGCGCAGTTCCCCCTTGTCCCGGTCTGTCATCTTCGCCCAGTACGGGGTGTTGTAGAGCGCCATCGACTCGTCGGGGGTGCCGAGGGGGTCGAGCGGATCGACCTCCAGGTCCCAGTCGATGCGCGTGGCGCCGTCCCACTGCTTGTCCTTGCCCTTCTGGTAGAGGGCAAGGAGGCGGTCGCGCCCTTCGTCGTACTCCCAGCTCAGTCGGGCCGAACCGGTCGCTGGTATCTGCCAGTTGGGTTCCCCGACGGGCTTCGTGTAGAGCTCATGCGTCGACATGGAGGCAGGCTCACACGCCGTTGGACAAAGGGTCAACAAGTCGTGCGCAAGGGATTGACGGCCTTGCTGACAGGCAGTCTCATAAGAGGTGACCGCCGGTAACCCCATCCTCGCCGGTAACCCTCACCCTCGAAGCCCCACCTTCGACGACAAGGCAGGTATCAGCCATGACGACCGTGCCGGAAGACGATTCGCTCCAGGGTCTGCGGGACGCGCTCGGCCTGCTCAAGGACCGGGAGCAGGTGGCCGTCCGGCTCCTGGAGTCGTCAGCCAAGCACTCCTTCGACCCCGACAGGGAGCTCGACTGGGACGCCCCGCTCGAAGAGGGCAAGTGGTTCTGGCCGCCGGAGCTCGTCTCGCTCTACGGCACCCCGATGTGGAAGCGGATGTCCGAGGAGCAGCGCTTCGACCTCGCCCGGCACGAGGCCGCCTCGCTCGCCTCGCTGGGCATCTGGTTCGAGATCATCCTGATGCAGCTCCTCGTCCGGCACATCTACGACAAGTCGGTGACCAGCGCGCACGTGCGCTACGCCCTGACCGAGATCGCCGACGAGTGCCGGCACTCGATGATGTTCGGGCGCATGATCGACAAGGGCGGGGCGCCGACGTACCCCGTCACCCGCCTCAACCACAACCTCGCGCGCGTCCTGAAGACCGTCTCCACGACGCCGGGTTCCTTCGCCTGCACCCTGCTCGGCGAGGAGATCCTGGACTGGATGCAGCGGCTGACCTTCCCCGACGAGCGGGTCCAGACCCTGGTGCGCGGGGTGACCCGCATCCATGTGGTCGAGGAGGCGCGGCACGTGCGGTACGCCCGCGAGGAACTGCGGCGGCAGATGGTGACCGCGCCGCGCTGGGAGCGGCACCTGACCCGGCTCAGCGCCGGGGAGGCCGCCCGCGTCTTCTCCATCGCCTTCGTCAACCCCGAGGTCTACACGAACGTCGGCCTCGACCGGCGGGAGGCCGTCGCCCAGGTGAAGGCCAGCGGGCACCGCAGGGAGGTCATGCAGACCGGCGCCAAGCGGCTCACGGACTTCCTCGACGACATAGGAGTCATGCGGGGGGTCGGGCGGCGCCTCTGGAGGTCTTCCGGGCTGCTCGCGTAGGAGCGGTACCAGGAGGTGGGACGGCGCCACCTGTCTCTTCCTACGAGTACGCGGTTACGCTTCACGGCATGACCTCCGCCGCAGCCACCCCCGCGTACCGCCGCCTCAGCGTCGAGGCGCGGCGGCGGCAACTGCTGGAGTCCGCGCTCTCCCTCTTCGCGCACCGCGCGCCCGAGGAGGTCAATCTGGACGACGTCGCGGAGGCGGCCGGGGTCTCCCGGCCGCTGGTGTACCGCTACTTCCCCGGCGGCAAGCAGCAGTTGTACGAGGCCGCCCTGCGCTCCGCCGCCGACGAGCTGGAGCAGTGCTTCGCCGAGCCGCCGCAGGGCCCGCTCACCCGGCGGCTGACCCGGGCGCTCGACCGGTACCTCGCCTTCGTGGATGAGCACGACGCCGGGTTCAGCGCGCTGCTCCAGGGCGGCAGCGTGGTGGAGACCTCACGGACCACCGCCATCGTGGACGGGGTCCGCAGGGCCGCCGCCGAGCACATCCTGGCCCACCTGGACGTGCCGGACCCCGGGCCCTCGCTGCGGATGACCGTACGGATGTGGATCACGGCGGTCGAGGCGGCCTCGCTGATCTGGCTCGACGAGGAGAAGCAGCCGCCGCTGGACGAGCTGCGGGACATGCTGGTCGAGCAGTTCATGGCGGTGCTCGTCACGACCGCGGGGCGCGACCCGCAGACCGCCGCGGTCGTGCGGTGGGCGCTCGGCATGGAGACCCCGCAGGGGCCCGTCGGCGGACTCGCCCGGCGGGTGCTCCCCGTGGTCGCCGACGCGGCCCACCTGCTCTGAGGCACCCGGTGCCCGTGGTGTGACACTGGTGGGGTGAAGAGCGAAGAGACCCCCTTCGTGGGCGGCCCCCTGGACGGCCGGGTGCTCCCGGTGCTGCTCGGGCCGACCGGGCACCCGCCGAAGGTGTACCGCGTACCCGTCCCCGACGACGCGGGCGGCGCGCCGACCGTCCTGGTCTACCGCAGGGTGGCCGCACCGCCCGGCCGTCGCCTCTCGCTGACCGCGCGCTGGCGGTACGAGTACGACGACACCCCGGGCGCCGCCGACCGGTCCCGCCTGAAGTGGCCCTGGTCCAAGCCCTCGGGGACGGCCTCCTGACCCCGGGGCGCCCGGCCGGTCACCGCAAGCCGCCACGCCGTCGCGCACTGGACGAGTGATCTCATTGCGCCGACCGGACACCGCCCGGAGGCGGGCCGCCCCGGTGCGTCCCATGCTCGCGGTGCGCGGCGGAAGGGCCGCCCGCGCACCGGAGGTGATGAGGTGTCAGGCACGCTGCTGCGCTGGGTCTGCACGGGGGCCGTGGTCGGCTCCCTGTTCACGGCCTCCCCCGCCGAGGCACTCCCGGCGCCCGCCCCTGATAGGTCCGTGCGCCAGCTCCTGACGGATCTTCAGCGGCTCTACCGCGAGGCGGAGGAGGCGTCGGAGAAGTACAACGCGACGGCCGAGAAGCTGAAGAAGCAGCGCGCGAAGGCCGCCGATCTGCGCGCGAAGCTCAAGAGGGCGCGGGCGTCGCTGAAGGACAGCAAGGGCGACGCCGCCCGCCTCGCCCGCCAGCAGTACCAGGGCGCCTCGGGCACCGACGTCTCCTCCTACCTCAGGCTGCTCCTCGCCGACGACCCGCAGCACGCCCTCGACCAGGGCCATGTCGTCGGCCGGGTCGCCGCGGGCCGCGCCGCCACCGTGCGGCGCATGACGGGCGGCGAGCGGAAGGCCGACGCGCTGGCCGCCGCCGCGAAGCGGGCCGTGGACGAGCGGGCCGCGCTGACCGCCCGCCGCAAGCAGCAGCGGGACAGGGTCGACCGGCGCCTGAAGGAGGTCGAGGAGCTGCTCGCCTCGCTGACCGAGGAGCAGCTCGCGTCGTTGCGGGAGGCCGAGGACGCGAGCGCGGAGACCGAGCAGAAACGGTTCATCGCCACCGGGGCGCTCGGCGCACCCGCCGCATCGGGAACATCCGGCGCGTCCGGCACATCCGCCGCACCTGGCACGTCCGGTGCGTCCCGTGCGTCTGGTGCGTCCCGTGGCGGCAAGGCCACGCGGGCGCCTTCGAAGCGCGGCCACAAGGCCCTCACGTTCGCGGTGCGGCAGATCGGGCGGCCCTACAAGTGGGGCGCCGAGGGACCGAGGGCCTTCGACTGCTCGGGGCTCACCTCGCGGGCCTGGGAACGCGCCGGGCGCGACATCCCCCGTACCAGCCAGGAGCAGTGGAAGCGGCTGCGGCACATTCCGCTCTCCCGGCTGCGCCCCGGTGACCTCGTCGTCTACTTCCCGAAGGCCACCCACGTGGCGATGTACCTGGGCGGCGGCAAGGTCGTCCAGGCGCCCCGCCCCGGCACCCGGGTCAAGGTCTCACCCATCGCCGCCAACCCCGTGCTCGGCGCGGTGCGGCCCGACCCCGGGGGCCGGGCCATCCGCGGCTACAGCCCGCCGAAGCTGCCCAAGGGCGCCTTCTCGGGCAGCAACCTGGGATACGGCGACGCTCAGGCGCCGGGCGCCAGGGAGTCCAGGTAGGCGGCGGCCTTCTCCGGCTCGTAGAAGAAGTTCTCGAAGTCCGACGGGTCGTTGAACCCGTTGGCGAAGCGGTCCGCGACCGGCTGGAGCTGACCCGCCGCGCCGAGAATGTTCAGGACGTGCTCCGGCGGCGGCGCCAGCATCGCGTTCGTCCACTTGGTGACCCACTGGGCGGTGTCCCAGTAGCGGTCGAACGCGGACTGCATCCACGCCTCGTCGAACGGCCTGTCGCCGTGCTCCACGATGGAGGAGAGGTACGAGGCGGCGCACTTGGACGCCGAGTTCGAGCCCTGGCCCGTGATCGGGTCGTTGGCCACGACGACGTCCGCGACGCCGAGGACCAGACCGCCGCCGGGCAGCCGCCCGACGGGCTTGCGGACCGTCGGCGCGTACCGTCCGGCGAGCGTGCCGCCCGCGTCGGTCAGCTCGACCTTCGTGGCCCGCGCGTACTCCCAGGGCAGGAACTTCTCCAGCAGCTCCAGCGTCAGCGCCAGGTGCTCCGAGGGGTCCTTGACGCCCTGGAAGACGTCCAGGGGACCGCCGGGGACGCCCTCCCAGAAGAGGATGTCGGCGCGGCCCGAGTGGGTGAGGGTCGGCATCACGAAGAGCTCGCCGACACCGGGCACGAGGTTGCAGCGCACCGCGTCGAACTCGGGGTGCTCGGGGCGCGGGCCGAGACCGTGCACATAGGCGACGGCGAGGGCGCGCTGCGGCTCGGCGTACGGCGAGCGGGACGCGTCGCGCTCGAACATCGAGACCAGCTCGCCCTTGCCCGCGGAGACGAGCACCAGGTCGTAGGTGCGCGCGAAGTAGTCGAGGTCGGAGACCGCGGCGCCGTGTATGACGAGCTGGCCGCCGCGCTGGGCGAACGTCTCCATCCAGCCCGCCATCTTCACGCGCTGGTCGACGGACTGGGCGTATCCGTCGAGCTTGCCGACCCAGTCGATGACACGGGCCGAGTCGGGTCCCGCGACCGAGACGCCGAGGCCCTCGATCCGCGGAGCCTGCGACTCCCAGAAGTTCGCCTGGATGTCCCGCTCGTGCTGGAGCGCGGTGTGGAACATGCACTGGGTGGACATCACACGCCCGGCCCGGATCTCGTCCGCCGTCCGGTTGGACATCAGGGTGACCTCGTACCCCTGCGCCTGGAGCCCGAGGGCGATCTGGAGCCCGGACTGACCGGCTCCTACGACAAGTATCTTCCGCATGGGGGGACTACTCC
>NZ_JASKYR010000251.1:0-11656 GCF_041028215.1 Streptomyces flavofungini | reverse complement strand
GCCGCCGCCGGCCCCTACGGCGGTSAGCCGCAGGGTGGGTACGGCTACCCGGGCGCCGGTGCGGGTCAGCCGCAGCCGGGGCAGCCCTACGGCGCGCAGCCGGGCCAGCCGCAGGGCGGTCCGTCCTTCGGCGGCCAGCCGCAGCCGCAGGCCGGGCAGACCCCGCCGCCCGCGCAGGCGCAGCCCGCGGGCGACTTCTCGCCGTTCTGGTTCGCCGTGCCGGTGCCGCGTCCGCTGTACGCGGAGGACGGCTCGCCCACGCCGATCGCCGAACTGGCGCCCGGCACCTGGTACTTGGCCGTCGAGCAGCGCGGTCCCGGTCTGGTGGCGCAGACGCAGGACGGGCGTCGTGGCGTTCTCCAGGACACCACGGGGATTCAGCGCGGCTGACCGCCCCGCGATGACCCCGCGGCCCCTCGCCCTTCCGGGCGGGGGGCCGTTGTCGTACAGTCGGCCCGGTCGGTGACTGACGTACCGTCAGTTCTGCTCCTTTCGGCCGGGAGGGCGTATGCGGCTCGGGCTCGCACTCGGGTACTGGGGGCGCTGCCCCGACCTCGGTCATCTCGCTCTCGCCCAGGAGGCCGAGCGGCTCGGATACGACTCGGTGTGGACCGCCGAGGCCTGGGGCTCGGACGCCTTCACGCCGCTGACCTGGATCGCCGCCCACACCTCACGGATCAGGCTCGGTACGGCCGTCGCGCAGATGGCGGCCCGCTCCCCCGTCACCACCGCCATGCACGCGCTCACCCTGGACCACCTCTCCGGCGGCCGGATGATGCTCGGCCTCGGGCTCTCCGGGCCGCAGGTGGTGGAGGGCTGGTACGGGCGGCCCTTCCCGAAGTCACCGCTGACCGCGACCCGGGAGTACGTCGAGGTCGTCCGGCAGGTGCTGCGCCGGGAGGGGCCGGTGGAGGTGCGGGGCGACTTCCACGCCCACCCCTACACGGGCGAGGACGCCACCGGCCTCGGCAAGCCGCTCAAGCCGATCACCCATCCGCTCCGGGCCGACCTGCCGGTGCTGCTCGGCGCGGAGGGGCCGAAGAACGTCGCGCAGACGACGCGGATCGCGGACGGCTGGCTGCCGCTGTACTGGTCGCCGCTGCGCACCGATGTGTACGAGGCGTCACTCACCGGGCTGCGGGACGGCTTCGCCATCGCCCCGATGGCCCGCGCGAAGGTCTGCGACGACGTCGCCGAGGGCCTGCTGCCCGTCAAGGCGATGCTCGGCTTCTACATCGGCGGCATGGGGCACGCCGCCCGCAACTTCCACGCCGACCTGATGGCCCGCATGGGGTACGCGGAAGAGGCCCGGCGCATCCAGGAGCTGTTCCTCGCGGGCCGCAGGGAGGAGGCCGTCCTCGCCGTACCGGACGCCTTCGCCGACGAGATCTCCCTGGTCGGCCCGCGCGCCCGGATCGCCGAGCGCCTCGACGCCTGGCGCCGGGGACCGGTCACCGACCTGCTCGTCCTCGCCCCGGACCCGCACACCCTGCGGGTCCTCGCCGAGCTGAACTCCTAGGAGAGGGCGCGGTCAGCCGTTGCCCAGTTCCCCGGCGGAGGGCACCTTGTCCTTGACCTCGGCGCCCGCGTCCTTGCCCGCGCCCTTGACGGAGTTGATGACGCCGTCGAAGGAGTTGACGACCGAGTCCGTCGAGTCGCCCTTGCGGAGCTTGGACGGCAGGTCCTTCAGCTTCTCGATGTTCTCCGAGAGCGGCGCCACGGCCTTGGACAGGGTCGGGTCGCCCTTGGCGTTCTTCGTCGCGGCCTTCAGCCTGTTGTACGTGAAGGCGCCCGCGAGGCCCGCCTTGATGAGGGCGAACTTGCGGCCGTTCGCGCCCTTCTTGAACTTGCCCGCGCGGTACGGCTTCACGATCCACTGGTACGTGGCCCCGGCGGCGAGCCCGGCGTTGGCGACGAAGCGGGTCTTGGCGAACTTCTGCTTCTCGGCGCTGCTGCTGGCGGACGGTGCCGCCGCGGAGGTTTCCTTGGCGTCGTCGGCGCCACAGGCCGTCGCACCGACGAGCAGGCTGCAGCACAGGGTGAGGGATACCCCGGCACGGCGGACGGGTACGGAGCTGAGCACGGCGGCGGCCTCCAGAGGTGAGCGGTCCTCCGGGCAGCGTCACCCCGGGCGCGCGGCGCCGCCACCCGGGCGGGACCGTACGGGTGCGGGGGCGTGCCGCAGATGTTCGGGGGGCGCGCTGTTTCAACGGGCGCATCGCAGGTAAACGGTTGTCATGTCCCCAGTGCGACGTTCCAACGGAAGCACCGCAGCGAACATCATCATGGTCATCGCGGACGTCATGGCCCTCATCCTCGGGCTGTGGATCCTGATGTACCTCCTGGACGCCAACCGCGCGAACGAGCTCGTCCAGTTCATCCACGACGTGGCCCGTTTCCTCGCCGGCTGGTCCCACGACCTGTTCACCTTCGACGAGACCTGGGCCAGGGTCGTCGCGGGCTACGGCCTCGCGGCGGTCGTGTACCTGCTCATCGGCCACGCGGTGGCGGGCCGGCTGCGCCGCTACTGACGCCGCCGCGCCGCTACGGAGCCGTCTCGCAGCACTCCGGCGCCAGGCCCGTCGGCAGCCGCTCGCCGGAGAAGACCGCGCAGGTCGCCTCGTCGCCGCCGAGCGCCGCCACCGCGAGGAGCAGTGAGCCCGCCGTCCAGGTGGTCAGCTCCTCGGGCCAGCGGGCCCGGTCGTCGAAGACGTAGCCCGTCCAGTACAGGCCGCTCTCCGGATCGCGCAGGTGCTGGATCGACTGGAGGATCTCCAGGGCGCGGTCGGACTCCCCGAGCACCCACAGGGCGAGGGCGAGTTCGGCGCTCTCCCCGCCGGTCACCCAGGGGTTCGGCACCACGCAGCGCACGCCGAGGCCCGGCACCACGAAGCGGTCCCAGCCCCCCTCGATGCGCTCCTTGGCCGCGCCGCCGGTCAGCGCGCCGCCAAGGACCGGGTAGTACCAGTCCATGGAGTAGCGGTCCTTGTCGAGGAAGCGCTCGGGGTGGCTGCGGATGGCGTGGGCGAGGGCCCCGGCCGCCAGTTCCCAGTCGGGCTGCGGCTCGTCGCGCTGCTCGGCGACGGCCAGGGCGCAGCGCAGCGCCTGGTGGATCGAGGACGAGCCGGTGAGCAGCGCGTCGGTGACGGGCGTGCCGTCCGCCTCGCGCTTCCAGCCGATCTGCCCGCCGGGCTGCTGGAGGGCGAGGACGAACTCGACGGCGGCCACGACGACCGGCCACATGCGGTCGAGGAACGCCTCGTCGCCGGTGGCGAGGTAGTGGTGCCAGACGCCGACCGCGATGTAGGCGCAGAAGTTCGTCTCCCGGCCCCGGTCGGTGATGTCGTGCGGGTCCCCGTCGGCGTACGCCGCGTACCAGGAGCCGTCGGTGTTCTGGTGCCTGGCGAGCCAGTCGTAGGCGCGCTCGGCCGCCTTGTGCTCGCCCGCCGCGTCCAGGGCCATGGCGGCCTCGGTGTGGTCCCACGGGTCGAGGTGGTGGCCGCGGAACCACGGGATGGCGCCGTCCTCACGCTGGACGGCGAGGATGCCGCGCACCGTCGCCGCGGCCTGATCGGCCGTCAGGACGCCGGGCAGGACGAGGTGTTCGGTCCGCTCCGGGCTCGTCACTTGGCGTCCGCCGCGGCGTCGACGTCGGCGTCGGCCGAGGCCTTCGGGAGGTGCGGCTTGGTCGCGTAGGCCACGAAGCTCTTGCCGACGACGGGGTTGAGGAGCTGCTCGGCGACGCGCGTGGCCAGCGGCTTCTTCATGATGTCCCAGACGAGCAGCTTGTGGTAGGCGCGTACGGGCAGCGCCTTGTCGTTGTCGACGCCGAACGCGCACTTCAGCCACCAGTACGGCGCGTGCAGCGCGTGCGCGTGGTGGGTGCCGTACGGCTTGAGGCCCGCCTCGCGCATCCTGCCGAGGAGTTCGTCGGCCTTGTAGATGCGGATGTGGCCGCCCTCGACCTCGTGGTAGGCGTCCGAGAGGGCCCAGCAGACCTTCTCCGGGCCGTAGCGCGGGACCGTGACCGCGATGCGGCCGCCGGGCTTGAGCACCCGCACCATCTCGGCGAGCACGCCCTTGTCGTCGGGAATGTGCTCCATGACCTCGGAGATGATGACGACGTCGAACGAGGCGTCGGGGAAGGGCAGGTTGAGCGCGTCGCCCTCCATCGCGGTGGCCGAGGCCCCCGCGGGCGCCTCGCCCGCCTCCTTCATCGCGGCGAACCACTTGGCGACCTCGCGGATCTCCTCGCCGTTCTGGTCGAGCGCCACCACCCGGGCCCCGCGCCGGTAGCACTCGAAGGCGTGCCGGCCCGCGCCGCAGCCCAGGTCGAGGACGCGGTCGCCCGCGGCGAGCGGGAAGCGGGTGAAGTCGACGGTCAGCATCAGCGAGGGCTCCCGGAGTACGTCGCGGTGGCCGCGGGGCGGCCGGGGTTCGTGGCGGCGGAGCGGCGCATGGCCTCGCGGTAGCGCTCCGCCGTGCCCTTGGCGGCCTGCGCCCAGGTGAATTTGCGCAGCACGCGCTCGCGGCCCGCCCGGCCGAGGCGGGTGCGGAGCTCCGCGTCGCCGAGCAGCCTGCCGAGGCCGGCGGCCAGTGCCTCCGCGTCGCCGGGCGGCACCGCGAGGCAGGTCTCGCCGTCGGGGCCCGCGACCTCGGGGATCGCGCCGCCGGTGGTGGCGAGGAGCGGTGTGCCGGTCGCCATCGCCTCCGCCGCGGGCAGGGAGAACCCCTCGTACAGCGAGGGCACGCAGGCGACCTGCGCCGAGCGGACGAGGTCGACGAGTTCGGCGTCGGTGATGCCCTTGACGAACTCGACGGAGCCTTCGAGGCCGTAGCGCTCGATGGCCTGGGCGACGGGGCCGTCCTCGGCGCGCTTGCCGACGACGACGAGGTGGGCGCCGGGGTGCTCGGTGCGCGTCTTGGCGAGCGCCTCGACGAGGTGGACCAGGCCCTTGAGCGGGACGTCGGCGCTGGAGGTCGTCACGATGCGGCCCGGCACCTCGGGCACGGCCGGGTCGGGCGAGAAGAGGCCGGTGTCGGCGCCGATGTGGACGACGTCGATGCGGTCCTCGCGGACGCCGAGGTGGTCGATGATCTCCTGGCGGGAGGTGCCGGAGACGGTCACGACCGAGGGCAGGCGGCGGGCCACGCGCTTCTGCATACGGGTGAAGGCGTACCAGCGGCGGACGGACATGCGGCGCTTGAGGTCGGGCGCGGCGTCCAGTTCGAGCTGCCGGTCGACGGTGATGGGGTGGTGGATCGTGGTGACGAGCGGCGCGCCCAGGTCGCCGAGGAGGCCGTAGCCGAGGGTCTGGTTGTCGTGCACGACGTCGAAGTCGCCGCGCCGGGCGCGCAGATGGCGGCGGGCGCGCAGGCTGAAGGTGACGGGCTCGGGGAAGCCGCCGGTCCACATGGTCGCCACTTCGAGGGCGTCGACCCAGTCGCGGTACTCGTCGCGCCGGGGGGTGCGGAACGGGTCGGGCGAGCGGTAGAGGTCCAGGCTCGGCAGTTCGGTGAGCCGGAGGTTCCGAAGGTCCTCGCCCTCGTCGAGCACCGGGTAGGGCTGGGCGCCGATGACCTCGACGCTGTGGCCGAGCCGCGCCAGCTCACGGGAGAGGTGGCGGACGTAGACGCCCTGTCCCCCGCAGAACGGGTTCCCCTTGTACGTGAGGAGAGCGATGCGCAGCGGTCGGTCGCCGTCGGCGCCGGAGCCCTTGCGGGGGCCCGCTTCCATGGCCTCAGCGGTCACTCTCGGCCCCCTTCTGGCGTGCAGTTGTCCGCGAGATTACGCCGGGACGGTAATCTAGAACAAGTTACAGACTTGATCGTCCGGTGATCGGTGCGTGATCGCTGATCGAGCTCTGAATCTACCGGCTGGTAGGCGAGGTGCACGGGCCCGGATCAGGTGATTCGCGCCACGACCGGCTCCCTGCCATGCTGTGCGATCCCGTGAGGCGTTTTCCGGAGGGGCACCCACATGACAGCGGAAGCCAGAGCGGCGGACCCCGCGACGCCGCCCCTGACCGAGCGCCAGGAGGCGCGCCGCCGCCGCATCCTGCACGCCAGCGCCCAACTGGCCAGCCGGGGCGGCTTCGACGCGGTGCAGATGCGCGAGGTGGCCGAGGCCGCGGGCGTCGCCCTCGGCACGCTCTACCGCTACTTCCCCTCCAAGGTGCATCTGCTGGTCGCCACCATGCAGGACCAGCTCCAGCACCTGCACACCACGCTCAGGAAGCGGCCCCCGGCCGGTGCGACGCCCGCGGAGCGGGTCGCCGAGACGCTGATGCGGGCCTTCAGGGCGCTCCAGCGCGAGCCGCATCTTGCGGACGCGATGGTGCGGGCCCTGACCTTCGCCGACCGGTCCGTCAGCCCGGAGGTCGACACGGTCTCCCGGCTCACCACGGCGATCATCCTGGACGCGATGGGGCTGCCGGAGCCGCCGGACGCGCGGCAGCTCTCGGCCGTGCGGGTGATCGAGCACACCTGGCACTCCGCGTTGATCACCTGGCTCTCGGGGCGCGCCTCGATCGCCCAGGTGAAGATCGACATCGAGACGGTCTGCCGCCTCATCGACCTGACGGCGGAGCCGGAGAAGTAACCGCGCCCGCGCGGCCCATACCTCGTCCACCGGACATCCCGCGCGTGCGCAGCACTTCTGCGCCGACCGATGGTTGCAAGGGGGGCGCACAGTCGTACGGCAAATGCGCCCCCGACCCTCCCCTTGGCCAGTTCTCTGCGTCACGACCGGGGTACTCACCGCTATGAATGGTCTGCGTCATTGAACGGCGCACCTTGGGGCGGGGAGCTGGAGGGCCAAGAGCGTGATCCGGGTGCTTCTCGTGCACGACGCGTGTCTACTGCGATTGGCTCTGGCGGAGCAACTCGCCCGCGAGCCGGATCTGGAGGTGTTCCATGCGCCGTGGTCCCATGCCCGCGGCCGATTACGGGGCGTACGACCCGACCTGTGCGTGGTGGATCTCGACGACGAACCGGCGCACGCGCCCCTCTCCCTGGCCGAACTCACCGGGCCTTCGGCGCACGGCAGGGGCTGCCGCGTCCTGGTGCTCGCCACCGCCGACCGGCCGGGGCAGCTGCGGCGGGCGGCCGAGGCGGAGGCGCTCGGCTATGTGAACAAGGCGAGCGACCCGGACCTGCTGCTCACCGGGATCAGACAGGTGGCGGCGGGCCGCAGGTTCGTGGACGACTCCCTGGGGTTCGGCTTCCTCAAGGCCGCCCAGATGCCGCTCACGCGGCGGGAGCTGAGCGTGTTATCCCTGGCCGCCAGGGGCGCCTCGGTCGCCGAGATCGCGCGCAGCCTCCATCTGTCCAACGGCACGGTGCGCAACTACATGGCCGCGATCACCCGGAAGACCGGGGCGCGGAACCGGATCGACGCGATACGGATATCGCAGGGGGAAGGGTGGGTGTGAGGACCCGCCGGGCTCACCGGCACCGTTGAGGTCCCGGTAGAGGGGGGAGAGTTCGAGGAGCTCCTCGTGCCGCCCGCACAGGGCGTGCGCGCCGTCCATCACCAGGACACGGCCGGCCCTGCGGGCCGAGCCGACGCGGTGGGCGATCACCACGAGGGTGCAGCCGGGGCGGGCCGCGAAGGCCCGCTCGGCCCGCGCCTCCGCGACCGGGTCGAGGTGGCAGGTCGCCTCGTCGAGGACGGCCAGCGGGGCGCGCGCGAGATAGGCGCGGGTCAGCGCGATCAACTGGCGTTCACCGGCCGAGAGACGGGCGGGCGCGATTTCGGCGCCGGGGCCGCCGAGGCGCTCGACGAGGGCGGCCGAGCCGATGGCCTCGGCGGCCTCCGCCAGTTCCTCATCGGGCACCGGGTCCGGCCGGAACCGGGTCAGGTTGTCGCGCAGCGTCCCGGAGAAGACGTACGCCTCCTGCGGGATCAGCACGCGCCGCCGCACCGCCTCGGGGCCGGACACCGGATGGCCGCCGACGCGGACCTCCCCCGCGTCGGGCACCAGCAGACCGGCGACGATTCCGGCCAGGGTGGACTTGCCGATGCCGCTGGGTCCGACGACGGCGAGATGCTCGCCGGGGGCGACGCTGAGCCGCAGGTCGCGCAGGACGGGCTCGGCGTGCGGGCCGTAGGCGAAGGTGACGCGGGAGAGCTGGACGGCGGGGGCACCGGCGGTTTCCGGCCGCGGGGGGAGAGCCGGGCCCGGCTCCGGGTCCCGGGGCGGGTCCCACAGCAGACGACGCAGCACGATCGCCAGGCGCGCGCCGCTCGCGCCGAGGCCGTGGACGAGGTTGTGCAGGGCGGGCAGCAGGGCCTGGGTGACATAGGCGAGGGCGCCGGCCAGGGCCCCCGGGGTGACGCCCCGGTCCAGGAGCCAGGGGGCGGCGGCGAGGAGCAGTACGAGGGGGAGCTGGCCGCCGGTCGCGAGGGCGGCCGTGCGCAGGACGCCCCAGCGGGCGAGGGCGCGGGCCGCCTCGTACTCGCCCGCGACGGCGCGCCCGAGACCGTCGGCCACGTCCCGCTCCGCACCGGCGGCGGTGATGTCCCGCAGTCCCGGGCAGACCACCCCCAGCTCGGCGGCGATGGCCTCGTCGGCGACCAGGAAGTGCTCCTGGCGGCGGGCCAGCGGGCGCAGGGAAGCCAGGAACAGGCCGATTCCGGCGAGCAGCGGCGGTGCCACCACGAGCAGCAGGAGCGGGTCGAGCGAGAAGAGCCCGGCCAGGGCGCCCGCCGCCGTGAAGACGAAGGAGCGGGAGACCATGACCAGGCCCGCGAAGGTGTCCCTGGCGATCTCCACCTGCTGGGTGAGCCGGGAGACGGCGGCGCCGTCCGCCTCCCGCAGCCCCCGGCCGACGACCTGGCGCACCAGCGTGTCCCGCAGCGGCTCCACGAGCCCGGCGATGGCGCGGAACACCCGGCCCGTGCCGTACGCGGCGAGCACCACGCCGAGCGCGGCGGCGCCCAGCCAGCCGAGGCCGACCGCCCCGTCCCCGGCGAGGAAGCCGTCGTCCAGGGCGCGCGCGAGGGCGTAGCCGGTGAGGAAGGTCTGCCCGGTCTCCAGGACCGACCAGGCCGTCAGCCGCAGGACCACCGGCCACCGGCGCGCCAGGAAGCGCAGTCCCCTGCGGTAGGGCCCGCTCGGGCGCCCGGACCGGTCCGGCGCACCCGCCGCGGGCTTCGCCCGCCCCGTCCGCCTCACGCGCCGAACACCTCCCGGTACTCGGCCCGTTCCCAGAGCTCGGCATGGGTGCCCACCGCCCGGACCCGGCCGCCGTCCAGCCAGGCCACCCGGTCCGCGCGGGCCGCCGTCGCCGCGCGGTGGGCGATGACCAGGCGGCTGCGGTGCGGGTCGGGGCGGAGCAGGGCGTCGGCGATGTGGTGTTCGGTGACCGTGTCGAGGCTGGAGAGCGCGTCGTCCAGGATCAGCAGCCGCCCGCCTCGCGCGAACGCCCGTGCCAGGCCGAGGCGTTGGCTCTCGCCGCCGGAGAGGGGCGCCTCGGCGCAGGGGGTGGCGTACCCCTCGGGCAGGCGGGTGATGAAGGTGTCGGCGCGGGCGGCGCGGGCGGCCTCGCGGACGCGGGCGGGCGAGGGGCGCGGGGCGCCGAGGGCGATGGTGTCCTCCAGGGTCGCGCCGAGCAGCGCGGGCCGCTCGAAGGCGTAGCCGACCTCGCGGCGGAGCTCCTGGGCGCCGAGCGAGCGCAGCGGTACGCCGTCGAGGAGCACCTCCCCCGCGTCCGGGTCGGCGAGCCGTCCCGCGAGCGCGGCGAGCAGCGACTTGCCCGCGCCGGAGCGGCCGACCACGGCGAGCGTGGAGCCCGCGGGCACCGTCAGGTCGACGCCGTCGAGCACGTCGCGCCCGCCCCGCGCCGCCCGCACGCCCCGCAGCTCCAGACGTCCGCCCCCGGGCGGCAGGCATGCGGTTCCGTGGACGGCCGGGGGCAGCGCGAGGACCTCGCCGAGGCGCCGGGCCGCGGCTCTGGCGCGCACGAGGCCGCCGAGCTGACCGACGAGCATGCCGATGCCGGTGGCGAGCAGCGCGTACCGGGAGGCGGCGAGGAGGTCGCCGACCGTGATGCGCTGGGTGAGCAGCAGCCGTCCGGCCACCGCGACGACCGCGATCTGGAGGAGCGGCGCGACCGCGACGGCCTGCGCCTGGGAGCGTCCCTGGACGTGCCACATGCGGTGTCCTTGCCGGGAGAGTTCGGGCAGCGGCGCGAGGACGCGCGCCGCCTCCCTGTCCTCAATGCGGGCCGCCGCGATGGTCCGCGCGCCGCCGATCGCCTCGCCGAGGCGGCCCGCGATGTCGCCCTGGACCTGCTGGTAGCGGGCCACGCAGTCGGAGGAGACGCGGACGAAGGAGCGCAGGAGCAGCACGAGTACGGGCGCTCCGACGAGGAAGACCACGGCGAGCCAGCCGTCGATCAGGGCGAGCGCCACGACGGCGCCGACGGGGGTGACGAGGGCGGCGAGGACGGCGGCGGCCGTGGCGGGCGCGATGCCCGCGTGCGCCGCGTTGTCGATGAGGCGCGCCACCAGGTCGCCGTGGGCGAAGCGGGCGGTGGAGCGCGGTCCGACGGCGAGCACATGGCGTACGACCCGGCCGCGCAGCCAGGCCGTGGTGCGGGCGTCGGTGGTGCCGGTGAGGACGCCGTCGAGGGCGTCGAGGAGGGCGCTCGCGCCGATCAGCGCCGCGCACGCACAGACCCAGCGGGTGGCGTCCGCGGTGCCGCCGGTCAGCAGGGCGTCCAGGGCACGGCCGATCGCCAGCGGCAGCAGCAGTCCGGCGCCCGCGCCCGCGACGGCGCAGAGCGTGAGGACGGCGCAGCGGGCGGCGCTGTAGCGGGTCGCGGCGCGCAGCAGGTCCGTGTCGGACGGGGGTTGGTGCGGACGGTGGGTCGTCGTCGCCATGCGGTCCGGGTCCTCGTCGTCCCCTGGGGGGAAGTGCGGATGGGCCCGGGCGGGCTCCCTCGCGGGTGCCGCCCGGGCCTTCAGAGCCGTGCCACGTCAGACGTGGTCAGGCGTCACAGACAGAGCGCGACGCTCGCGGTGCTCCAGCACAGCAGCAGGCTGAGCTGGCTGCCGCCGCCACCGCCGCCGCCCGTCATCTCGTCGGACTCCATGCTCTGCAGGTCGAGAAGTGCCATTGTTCTTCCCTCTCTCTGGGGACGTGGTGTTCTCACAGGGTGGTGTCACGACCCCGCACGATGGCGGGACCGGCTCCGGGGCCGCGGTGGCGGCAGGAAGGGGACGTGCGCCCGGCCGTCGCCGAGTGCGGAGGCGAGCGCGAGGAGACAGCCCGCCGTCCCGGTGTCGAGGTCCATGGAGAGCCGCAGCAGCTGGTTGCCGGGGAAGGCCAGTTGGCCTTCGTAGGACATGGCGAACCAGCCGAGCGCCGAGATCTGGGCGGCGATCTCCTCGGGGGTGATGCCGGGCGCGGTGCTGCGGCGCAGGTGCAGCAGGAGTCCGGCACGGCCCTGGTAGAGGCCGGGCTGCACGCAGAACCGTGAACGTGCGGCGGCCAGGATGCCCGGCCGCGCCGCCTCGAAGGCCGCGTTGTCGCGGTGGGCGAGGAAGTCGTCGAGGACCATGCCGATGCCGACGCTGCCGTCCCCGAGGTAGGGCATGGTGCGCCAGCCCTCGTTGACGGCGAGGCTGCCGTCCTGCTGGGTCACGCAC
>NZ_JASKYR010000250.1:0-9747 GCF_041028215.1 Streptomyces flavofungini | reverse complement strand
GCGGTCAGGTGGGCAGGACGGAGCACATGCCGACCAGACTTCCCGGCGCACCTTGGGTACTTCTACCGTGCGTCCCGGCCGCGCGTTCTTGTCGCGGCCTTGACGCGGTTTCCAGCCTACCCAAGCGGCGCTCGGACGTATCCGGCGATCTTCACTTTACGGAGAAAGAGGGCACCCGGCGCGCTGCCGGATGCCCTCTTTCTGCCGTTCGGTTCCCAACCTTCCGCCGCTTCGCTCCGCGGCGGCCGGGTCAGTCCTCGCTGGGCGCCGCCGGGAGCCGCGTCTGGATCAGGTCCATCACCGAGGAGTCCGTGAGCGTGGTGACGTCACCCAGCTCGCGGTTCTCCGCGACGTCCCGCAGCAGGCGCCGCATGATCTTGCCGGAGCGTGTCTTCGGCAGCTCCGCCACCGGCAGGACGCGCTTGGGCTTGGCGATCGGGCCGAGCGTGGTGCCCACGTGGTTGCGCAGCTCGGCGACGAGACCCTCGGCCTCCGCGTCGGCGGAGCCGCGCAGGATCACGAAGGCGACGATGGCCTGTCCGGTCGTCTCGTCCGCGGCACCGACGACCGCGGCCTCGGCGACCGCCGGGTGCGAGACGAGCGCCGACTCGACCTCGGTCGTCGAGATGTTGTGCCCGGAGACGAGCATCACGTCGTCCACCCGGCCGAGCAGCCAGATGTCGCCGTCCTCGTCCTTCTTGGCGCCGTCGCCCGCGAAGTACTTGCCCTCGAAGCGCGACCAGTACGTGTCGATGAACCGCTGGTCGTCGCCCCAGATGGTGCGGAGCATCGAGGGCCACGGCTCGGTCAGGACCAGATAGCCGCCACCGCCGTCCGGCACTTCGTTGGCCTCGTCGTCCACCACGGTGGCCGAGATGCCGGGCAGGGCGCGCTGCGCGGAGCCGGGCTTGGTCTCGGTCACGCCGGGCAGCGGCGAGATCATCATCGCGCCGGTCTCGGTCTGCCACCAGGTGTCCACGATGGGGCACTTGTCGCCGCCGATGTTCTTCCGGTACCAGATCCAGGCCTCGGGGTTGATCGGCTCGCCGACCGAACCGAGCACCCGCAGGCTGCTCAGGTCGAACTTCGCGGGGATGTCGTCGCCCCACTTCATGAACGTCCGGATCGCCGTCGGCGCGGTGTAGAGGATCGTGACCCCGTACTTCTGGACGATCTCCCAGAAGCGGCCCTGGTGCGGGGTGTCGGGGGTGCCCTCGTACATCACCTGGGTCGCGCCGTTCGCCAGCGGGCCGTACGTGATGTACGAGTGGCCGGTGACCCAGCCGATGTCGGCGGTGCACCAGTAGACGTCGGTCTCCGGCTTGAGGTCGAAGACGGCGTGGTGGGTGTAGGCCGCCTGCGTCAGATAGCCGCCGGAGGTGTGCAGGATGCCCTTCGGCTTCCCCGTGGTGCCCGAGGTGTAGAGGATGAAGAGCGGGTGCTCCGCGTCGAAGGCCTCGGGGGTGTGCTCGGTGGACTGCCGCTGCGTGATCTCGTGCCACCACACGTCGCGGCCCTCGGTCCACGCCACGTCCTGGCCGGTGCGGCGCACCACGAGCACGCTCCGCACACCCTCGGCGCGGCCGACGGCCTCGTCGACGGCGGGCTTGAGCGCGGAGGGCTTGCCCCTGCGGTAACCGCCGTCGGCGGTGATGACGACCTTGGCGTCGGCGTCCTTGATGCGGGCGGCGATGGCGTCCGCCGAGAAGCCGCCGAAGACCACCGAGTGGGCGGCGCCGATACGGGCACAGGCCAGCATCGCGACGACCGCCTCGGGGATCATCGGCAGATAGACCGCGACGCGGTCGCCCTTCTGGACGCCCAGCTCGGTCAGCGCGCCCGCGGCGCGGCTGACCTCGTCCTTGAGCTCGGCGTAGGTGATGGCCCGGCTGTCGCCGGGCTCACCCTCGAAGTGGATCGCGACGCGGTCGCCGTGGCCCGCCTCGACGTGGCGGTCGACGCAGTTGTACGCGACGTTGAGCTTGCCGTCGGCGAACCACTTGGCGAACGGCGGGTTCGACCAGTCGAGCGTCTCGGTCGGCTCCGTGGCCCAGGTCAGCCGGCGGGCCTGCTCGGCCCAGAAGCCGAGCCGGTCAGCCTTGGCCTGTTCGTACGCCTCCGCCGTGACGTTCGCGGCGGCTGCCAGCTCCGCCGGCGGCGCGAAGCGACGCTCCTCCTTCAAGAGGTTGGCCAGGCTTTCGTTGCTCACGACATCTCCCTTGCACTGCTTTGCCGGAGGCGACCGTTGTGTCCGAAGCCACAGCTCATCAGACACAACACGGTGTGACAAGGGGCTGCCGAAAATTGGTTTAGACCTTTACTCGGTCACGGCTGTCGCGCCGTTGCTCTCGTGGGTCCCCAGCGCGCGGGTGCCACCTGATCGAAGACCTCATAGGGCAACCGCTCCACCTCGGACCCCTCCGTCAGCAGATAGGACTGCGCCTCTCCGACGTGGAAGTACATACCGTGCAGCTCAAGATCACCGGCCGCAAGTCGACGCGCCACCGACTCGTGCGCCTTCAAGTGCTCCAGTTGCAGGACCACGTTCGTGAGACAGAGCTGTTCCACCGGGTCGGCGGGCGCCCGGCCGGCGAGCCGGGCCCAGTCCTCCCCCTTCGCGGCCAGCCGCTCAAGGCTGGGCAGGCCGTGCCGCAGCCACCGCCACAGCGGCGTCTTGGTGTCTCCCTCCGGAATGTTCAGCAAGGCCTGCATCGCGCCGCATCCGGAGTGCCCGCACACCGTGATGGACCGCACCTTGAGCACATCCACCGCGTACTCGATCGCGGCACCGACCGAGTCGTCGCCGCTCTCGGCGCCCGGAAGCGGCACCAGATTGCCCACATTGCGGACGACGAAGAGGTCGCCGGGGCCGCTCGACGTGATCATCGAGGTGACGACCCTGGAGTCCGCACAGGTCAGAAAGAGCTGCGCGGGCTGCTGCCCCTCCCGGGCGAGCCTGGCGAGCTCGCCGCGGACATGAGGCGCGGTGTTCCGCTGGAAGGCGCTGATTCCGCTCGCCAGTTGATGCCCGCGCGGCTTTCCTGCCTCCTGCTCCTCCTGCGGGCGGTCGCAGTGGTGGTTGCGCCACGCGGTCCATGGGCGGCAGCAGGAGTCCGCCGCGTGCGCGGGCTCGGCGATGCGGGTCCCGGCGCGGCCGGTGACCTCGACACTCCCGCCGTGCGCGGTGTGCGCGTCCTGCCAGCACTGCAGCGACTCGAACGCGGCATGGTCCATGAAAGAGCCGTCGAGCTCCACTACGGCGTCCTCCCCTTGAGGAACGAGATGCAGGGTCCTGCTGAGCCGGGGCACGGCGAGAAACGTGAGCTGTCCGCGTACGTGGACGTGGTGGACGCCGGCCACCTTCTCGTGGGTGATGCGGGTGCGGGCGAGGCGGTGCAGCGCGACGCCGACGGCCACGGCGATGCCGAGCGCAACGCCCTCGAGAACGCCGAGGACGACCACGCCGAGGGTGGTGGTCGCGTACACGACGATCTCGCGGTGGCGGGTGATGGTGCGGATGTGGTTCAGGCTGACCATCTGGATGCCGACGGCCATGACGAGAGCGGCGAGGGCCGCCAGCGGGATCAGCTCCAGGACGGGGACCAGGAGCAGCGCGGCCACTACTACCCAAACGCCGTGCAGCATCGTGGAGTTCCTGCTGACGGCTCCCGCTCGCACATTGGCCACGCTGCGCACGGCGACCCCGGCGACGGGCAGGCCGCCGAGCACGCCGGAGACGATGTTGGCGCTGCCCTGGCCGAGCAGCTCGCGGTCGAGGTTGGAGCGCCGCACGCTCGTGTTCAGCTCGGGCCGCTGTGCGGTGAGCTTGTCGACGGCGACGGCGCCGAGCAGGGACTGCACACTGCACACGAGGGTGGTGGTGAGCACGGCGGCGGCGATGCCGAGCACGGGGCCTTCGGGCAGACCGGCCAGCGCGTGACTGCGCCACGAGGGCAGGTCGACCCGGTCGACGCTGAGCCGGGCGAACCAGGCGAAGCAGGTCGCGACGGCCACCGAGACCAGGGCGGCGGGCACGACGCGGGTCACGCGCCCCGCCCGGCCGGGGATGCGGGGCCAGAGCAGCAGGACGACGAGGGTGAGCAGGCTGACCGACAGCGCGGCGGGGTGCAGGGTGGCCAACTGGGCGGGCAGCGCACGGAGATTGTCGAGCACGGCGCTCTGCGGGGTGCCGCCGAGCACGATGTGCAGCTGGGCCACGGCGATGGTGACGCCGATGCCCGCCAGCATGCCGTGCACGACGGCCGGGCTGACGGCGAGGGCCGAGCGGGCCACCCGCAAGCAGCCGAGGCCGAGTTGGGCGAGTCCGGCGAGGACCGTGATGGCGCAGGTGGTCCGCCAGCCATAGCGGTGGATCAGGTCCGCCGTGACGACCGTGAGACCGGCGGCGGGGCCGCTGACCTGGAGGGGTGATCCGCCGATCCGCCCGGCGACGAGGCCGCCGACGGCGGCGGCGACGAGGCCCGCCTGAAGCGGCGCCCCGGTCGCGAGGGCGATGCCGAGGGAGAGCGGCAGGGCGATCAGGAAGACGGCGATCGACGCCGAGAAGTCGGCTCCCGCGATGCGGAACCTCTTCTTCGGCGGCGGGGCGTGCGGCTTGTGGGCGCTGGGCTCGTGGGCCGAGCCCGTCGTGTCGGTGGGGGCGCAGGCAGTCATGTGTTCCCGTCTCCTCCGGGGCAGCGCGGTCGCGGACATGGGGGCCCTCCGGAAGTGGTGCGGAGAGCGGATCGCGGCCGTGGATCACGGCGTAAAGCGGCGGGATGAATCAACGCTCGGTAAACGAACAGTAATGCAGAGTAAAGGTCGTGGATGGATTTTCCGGGCAAATGGGGCAACAAGTCACTCGGATGAGCGAATAAAAACTTTTATCGGCTTGTCGGATCGGCCATTTCAGGACGGCAGGCGAGGCTGCTGTCCGTTCTGTCCCGACTTGCACGAAAGAAGGTGGGCGGAAGATGGCCGCCACCCGGAGAGTCACCGCGAGCCTCACCGCCCTCGTGGCCTGCGCGGCAGCATTGGCCGGCTGCGCCGAGAGCGGCAGCGGCGCGAAGGAGGGCGCGCACGGCGCGAAGAAGGGCGCCGGTGCCCCGCCCAAGAGCCCGGTCCGTCTGATCGGGGACGGCTCCACCGCCTACACCGGCAAGCAGCCGCATCTGCCGCGCCCCGAGCGGCTGAAGCCCGGCCAGAAGCCGCCGCAGTTCGTGGTCTTCTCCTGGGACGGCGCGGGGGAGGACAGCCAGAAGCTGTTCTCCCACTTCCGCAAGGTGGCCAAGCGGAACGACGCCACCATGACGTACTTCCTCAGCGGCGTGTACATGCTCCCCGAGAAGAAACGGGAGCTCTACAAACCCCCGCGCCACCTCACGGGCAGTTCGGACATCGGCTTCAATGACCGCAAGGGCATCGAGGACACCGTGGATCAGCTCCGCGCCGCCTGGCTGGAGGGCAACGAGGTCGGCACTCACTTCAACGGCCACTTCTGCGGCAAGGGCCGCGGCGTGGGGGAGTGGTCCGTCGACGACTGGAGAAGCGAGATCAGACAGGCCAAGTCCTTTGTGAAGGCCTGGAAGACGAACACCGGCATGAAAAAGGCGAAACCGCTTCCCTTCGACTACGAGAAGGAGCTGATCGGCGCCCGCACCCCTTGCCTCGAAGGCCAGAAGAACTTCATGCGGGCGGCGCGCGAACTGGGCTTCCGCTACGACACGAGCGGCGTCAACAACCAGCTCTGGCCCAAGAAGAAAGAGGGCCTCTGGGACCTGTCGATGCAGCTCGTGCCGGTCCCTGGCCGCAAGTTCGAGACGCTCACCATGGACTACAACTTCATGGTCAACCAGTCCGGCGCGACCTCACAGGGCGACCCCGCCATGCACGAGTACTGGGGCGACCAGATGCGCGACGGCCTGCTCCAGGGCTTCGACCGGGCCTACACGGGCAACCGCGCGCCGCTGATCATCGGCAACCACTTCGAGTCCTGGAACGGCGGCACGTACATGCGTGCCATCGAGGAGACCATCGAGAAGGTGTGCACCAAGTCCGAGGTGCGCTGCGTCTCCTTCCGGCAGCTCGCGGACTGGCTCGACGCGCAGGACCCGAAGGTTCTCGCACGGCTGGAGAAGCTGCCGGTCGGGCAGGCCCCGAAGGAGGGCTGGGCGGGATTCCTCTCCGCCCAGCCCGCACCGGCTCCGAAGGGCGTACCGGGCGCTCCGGCCCACAAGTCGTCCGCCAAGTCCGCAAAGTCCTCCTCGGAGAAGTCCGAGCACAAGTCCAAGCACAAGTCCGAGGGCAAGTCCGAGGACGAGTCGCCGAAAAAGTCCGGGGACAAGGCAGGCAAGGCAGACAAGGCGAATAGGGCGGATAAGGCGGGCAAGGAGTCGGACGAGAAGCCGGGCAAGAAGCACGGCAAGAAGCACGGCAAGTCCGACGAGGACTAGGAGCGGGGCCAGGGAGACGGGACTGGGCGTCACCCAAGTCCTCCGGTGTGTCGCCCGCCTCAGGCCGTGGCCACCACCTGCTCACGCAGGACGAAGTCGGGGTCGACCTGGCCCGCCAGGTCGGCGCCCGTCCGTTCGTTGCCCCAGCTCTGCGCGTTCTTCAGATGGAAGTGCACCATCTGGCGCGTGTACCGCTCCCAGTCCCGCCGCGCGTACGAGGCGTCGACGGTGGCCTGGAGCGTCCGCAGGGAGCGGCGATTCTCCTCTTCGAGCAGCTCGAAGCGGGGCGGGCGGCCCTTCTCCATGGCGCGCACCCAGTCCGAGTGTCCGACGGTCACCAGGAGGTCGTCGCCGACCTGCTCACGCAGGAAGTCGATGTCGTCCTGGCCCTGCACCTTGTTGCCGACGACCTTGAGGTCCACACCGAAGTCGCGTGCGTACTCCTTGTACTGCCGGTAGACCGAGACGCCCTTTCTCGTCGGCTCGGCGACCAGAAACGTCAGGTCGAAGCGCGTGAACATGCCGGAGGCGAAGGAGTCGGAGCCTGCCGTCATGTCGACGACCGCGTACTCGTCGCGGCCGTCGACCAGGTGGTTCAGGCACAGCTCCACCGCTCCGGTCTTGGAGTGGTAGCAGGCGACGCCGAGGTCGGCTTCGGTGAAGGACCCGGTGACCATCAAACGCACGGTGGCGTCGTCGAGTTCCACGGTCCGAGCACACGCGTCGAACACCGGGTTGTTCTCACCGACCCGCAGGAGCCGGGAGCCCTCGCCGGGCGGTGTCGTCTTGATCATCGTGTCGGCGGAGGCGATGCGCGGATTGCAGCCCCGCAGATACTCCTTGATGAGCGGCAGGTGCGCGCCGAGCGCGGGCAGCTCGGCGGCGTCCGTCTCGTCGAGGCCGAGCGCCGGGCCCAGGTGCTGGTTGATGTCGGCGTCGATCGCGATGACGGGTGCGCCGGTGGCGGCGAGGTGTCGGATGAAGAGCGAGGACAGCGTGGTCTTGCCGCTGCCGCCCTTTCCTACGAAAGCGATTTTCATAACCACGTAGCGTAGTGGCTCGATTACTTCGCGTGCGCGACTTGGGTGAAGAAGACCACTCCTTCGTGGAGGGCGGCTCTTCAGTACGTAGGGTCGTACTCATGAGTACGACACCCGATCCGCTCGCGGCCCTGGGAACGATCCCCGGCGTGGCCGACTCCGTGGACTCCGTGCGCAAGGCGGTGGACCGGGTCTACGGACACCGGGTCATGCGGCGCCGCAGCAACGAGGTCACTTCAGAGGCGGCCCTGCGGGGTGCCCGCGGGTCCGCGGCGCTCTCGGGCGCCGAGTGGGCTCTGGAGGAGGTGCGCAGGCGCAGCGACTTCGGCGGCGACGACGAGGCCCGCGCGGTCGGCGGGGCGCTGCGGCTGACCGCCGAGGCGGGGCAGCTTCTCTCCATCTGGCGGCAGTCGCCGCTCCGGGTTCTGGCGCGCCTGCATCTCGTGGCCGCGGCCGACGCGGACGAGGCGGCCGGGCGGCCACGCCTCGCGGGCGAGTCCGTCGAGGAGCCGCTGATCGAGCTTCCGCWGCCGGACGCGGATGAGGTGGCGGGGCGCCTGGACGGCCTCTCCCGGCTGATCATTCAGGGCGGCTCGGCACCGGCCCTGGTGACGGCCGCCGTGGTGCACGGCGAGCTGATCAGCCTGCGGCCCTTCTCCTCGTACAACGGCCTCGTCGCGCGCGCGGCCGAGCGCATCGTCCTGGTGGGCAGCGGCCTCGACCCGAAGGCGATCTGCCCGGCGGAAGCGGGTCACGCGGAGCTCGGCAGGGCGGCCTACGTGGCGGCGCTCGAGGGGTACGCGTCCGGCACCCCTGAGGGCATGGCGGCCTGGATCGCGCACTGCGGCAAGGCGGTGGAGTTGGGCGTCAGGGAGTCCACGGCGGTCTGCGAGGCGCTGCAGCGTGGGGCGGCGTAACGGCGCCAGTGGAGCGCGTGGGGTGCTCGCGAGGCCCCCGGGCGGGATTGAGGGCCGCTTGCGCGGGGGCGTGGGCCCCTAAACAGGGTTGCGGCGGTACGGAGATCCGTACCGCCGCTGGCATGTTCACCGTGTTACCAAGCGTCCTCGATATGTTGCCCATCAGGTCGGGACTTTGCCCGTCACCTGGTGCGGCTGGCCCGTAATCGACGGGTCGACGTCGCGTGGGTGCTCGGTGTTCATGCTTCGGTCCGTGGGGCCGTACTGCGTTTGAAGGTGATCCTCTCGGATGTCCTTGGTCTCGCGGGCCGTTGACTCCTTTGTACTCCTGTCCTGGAGTAAGCGGAAGCCCTGGCCGCACTTCTTTACTTTTGGGTTCAAATACGGTTGAAACGGGCGCCGGTGGGTGTGCGGCGGCGGCTGGCCAGCCAGACGAGGCTCGCGGTGGCCGCGCGCGGCACCCACCGCGGCCGCCGCGATCAGAGCGGGACGGGGCGGGGCGGGCAGGCGCTGCTTGAGCCGTACCGGCCGGTGGAAGTCGAGGATCGGCCACGCGCGCGTGACGGCCTCGCGGCGGAGCGCGCGGTCCGGGTTGACGGCGAACGGGTGCCCGACCGACTCGAGCATCGGCAGATCGGTCGCCGAGTCGCTGTAGGCGTAGCAGCGGTCGAGGTCGTACCCCTCCGAGAGCGCGAGCTCTTTGATCGCCCGCGCCTTGGTGGGGCCGTACGCGTAGTACTCCACCTCACCCGTGAAGCAGCCGTCCTCGCCGACGACCATGCGGGTGGCCACCACGCGGTCCGCGCCGAGCAGCTCGCCGATCGGCTCGACCACCTCGGCGCCCGACGTGGAGACGATGACGACGTCCCGCCCTGCCGAGTGGTGCTCCTCGATGAGGGAGGCGGCCTCGTCGTAGATGATCGGGTCGATCAGGTCGTGCAGGGTCTCGGCGACGATTTCTTTGACCTGTCGCACGTTCCACCCGCGGCACAGCGCGGAGAGGTACTCGCGCATCCGCTCCATCTGGTCGTGGTCCGCGCCGCCCGCGAGGAACACGAACTGCGCGTACGCGGTGCGCAGCACCGCTCTGCGGTTGATCAGGCCGCCTTGGTAGAACGACTTGCTGAAGGTGAGCGTGCTCGACTTCGCAATGACCGTCTTGTCCAGGTCAAAGAAGGCGGCAGTGCGAGGCAAGGAGTGGTTTTCCACGAGGTCGAGCATAGGCGCCCACCATTCGGCGTAAGCTGAGGCGCGTGGGTTTGCCTGAGAAGGCTCTCGGGTACACCATGGAAGTCACGGATCGTTCGCGACCGTGCTAACCCGGTCTGGCTCCTCCCC
>NZ_JASKYR010000025.1:0-20743 GCF_041028215.1 Streptomyces flavofungini | reverse complement strand
CACCACACCCCGGCCGCCGCGGCGCCCCCCGCGGCCAGCGTCACCAGCGTCCGCGGCACCCCGAGCCGCCCGAGCACCGCCGACGGCGAAGCCTCGTAGAGCCGTACGAAGGCGTCGTCGCCGCGCAGCAGGAAGGGCAGCGTCCGGGTGAGGAACCCGGCGGGGTCCGGCAGCACGAGGGCGGCCCCGAGCGAGAGAGCCACCGGCAGGAGGACCGCCGCCGCGAGCCCCCGCCACCGCCGGGCGAAGACGAAGAGCAGCACGACGGGCACCAGCAGCGGCTTCACGGCGACGGCGGCGCCGATCACCAGTCCGGCGGCGGTCCAGCGGCCCCGGGAGGCGAGCAGCAGAGCCAGGGGCAGGGCCGCGGCGGAGGCCACCGTCCAGTTGCCGAGCTCCACGAGGTGCCCGAAGGGCGCGAAGCCGAGTGCGAGCCCGAGCAGCCCGTAGGCGGCGAACCTGCTGCGCGGCGGGATTCCGTACAGGCGCAGCGCGCACACCCACCCGGCGACGAGCCCGGCGGTGACGCCCGCCGGGACCGCGAACCGCGCCACCGCGGTCGGCAGCAGGGCCTGGGGCACGGCGGCGAGCACGGCCCCCGGCAGATAGAGGAAGTGCCGGTCGGCGTAGGGCGAGCGCCCGTGCAGCCACGCCTCGGCGGCCCGCACCACGATGGCGTTGTCCATGCCCCCGTCGGGCGTGCGCAGCCCCACCCGAACGACCGCGGCCAGCAGCACCACCCCGAGCACGGCCAGGACATGCCCTTCGGCAGGCCGCGACATCCACCCATTAACCGCCGTTTTGCCCGTATTCATAGGGCTCAGGCTAGGCCGGGAACCCCGTGCGACCCGGGCTCAACATCCGCATGCCCCCGTCTAAGATGCGGCCCATGAGCTTTGGGCAAGGGGGACCTCAGTGGGGTCCGGGCGGAACGGGCGGCCCCGGCGGCGGGCCCACACCCGACTGGGCGGCGCTCGCCGAAGCCTCCGAGGCACGCACCCGGCGGCGCAAGTGGCTGATGATCGGCGGCGGCGCGTTCGCCACGATCGGTATCGCGGCGGCCGTGGCCATCACCGTCGTCTCCGCCAACAGCGACGACGCCTCGGCGTCGAACAAACCGGCCAGCGAGCTCCCGGCGACCGCCGACATCCCCGGCGCCAGCAAGGACGCGGGCCCCTCCTTCGAGGCGACCACACCGCCGCCCCCGCCGGACCCGAAGGACTACATCTCCAGCGCCAAGAAGGACAAGGCGCCGCTCACCGCCGAGGGCTTCTTCCCCGGCAGGACGTTCACCTCGGGCAAGGACGTCTACAAGAAGGGCGCGACGGACAGCACCGGGAAGTGCGCCTCGGTCACCCAGGCCGCCCTCGGCACGATCCTCACCAAGAACGACTGCACCCGTCTGATCCGCGTCAGCTACGTCAAGGGCGGCATCGCGGTCACCGTCGGCGTCGCCGTCTTCGACACCACGGCCCAGGCCGAGAAGGTGAAGGACCAGGTCAAGAAGGGCCTGGTCAACGCGATGCCGGGCAAGGGCGTCCCCGCCTTCTGCCAGACGGGCGTCTGTCGTGGCACCTACAACGCCTACGGCCGCTACGCGTACTTCACCACCACCGGCTACGCCAGCGGCAAGGACGTCACGACGGGCGACCGCACCGCGTACGGGGTCGGTGACACCATGGAGCGCTTCGCCTTCCAGCGCATCCGCCAGCGGGGCGAGGCCCAGGCGTCGGCCGCGGCGGCGGGACCCGAGTAGGTCCGGCCGCCCCGGCCCGCGAACGTCCCTGCCCGTGAGCGTCCCGGCGCTCAGCAGCAGCCCGCGCCCGGCAGCGTCCGCTTGTTCCGCGCCTCCTTGCTGCGCGCGGCGAGCAGTTCGTCGGCGGGATAGCCGACCTCCTCCAGGGTGAGGCCGTGGGGCCGCACCACATGGACGGCGGAGTCCCGCACCCCGGCCGCGAGCACCTTGCCCGGCCACTCCACGGGCCGGTGCCCGTCGCCCACGAAGAGCATGGCGCCGACCAGGGACCGCACCATGTTGTGGCAGAAGGCGTCGGCCCGGACGGTGGCCTGAAGAATCCCGTCCTGCCGCCGCTCCCACCGCAGCTCCTGGAGCGTACGGATGGTGGTGGCGCCCTCACGCCGCTTGCAGTACGCCGCGAAGTCGTGCTCGCCGATCAGCCGCTCGGCGGCGGCGTTCATCGCGTCGAGGTCGAGCGGCCAGTCGTGCCACAGCACATGGCCGCGCAGCAGCGGGTCGACGCCGCCGGGGTGGTCGGTCACGCGGTAGGCGTACCGGCGCCACACGGCGGAGAACCGCGCGTTGAACCCGGCGGGCGCCTCGGCGACCTTCCACACCCGCACGTCGTGCGGCAGCCGCCCGGCGAGCCTGCGCAGGAGCTTGTCCTGGTGCTCGGCCCAGACGTCCTCGGGCAGATCGACGTGCGCGACCTGGCCGCGCGCGTGCACCCCGCTGTCGGTCCGGCCCGCCACCGTCAGCTCGTACGTCTCCCGCGACCGCGTCACGGTCCGCAGCGCCGTCTCGATCTCGCCCTGGACGGTCCGCCTGCCCTCCCGCTGCTTGGCCCAGCCGGAGAAGTCCTTGCCGTCGTACGACAGGTCAAGACGCACCCGCACGAACCCGGGCTCTGCCTCATCACTCACGAAGAAAGATCCTCTCAAGCGGAACGGGCCCGCACCCCCGAAGGGATGCGGGCCCGCCCGTACACCGGTCGGAACGCTTACGCGTCCTTCGACTCCTCGGCGGACTCGTCGGCCTTGGCCGTGTCGACCTTGGCGTCGGTGGCCTCGGCGTCCTTGGCGGCACGCTTCGTGGCGGCCTCGGCCTCACCGGTGGCCTGCTGGGCCACGGTCAGGGCCTCCACCAGCTCGATGACCGCCATGGGCGCGTTGTCGCCACGACGGGGACCGATCTTGGTGATGCGGGTGTAACCACCGGGGCGGTTCTCGTAGCGCGGGCCGATCTCCGTGAAGAGCGTGTGCACGATGCTCTTGTCGGTGATGACGGACAGCACCTGGCGGCGGTTGTGAAGGTCACCCTTCTTCGCCTTGGTGACCAGACGCTCCGCGTAGGGACGCAGACGACGGGCCTTCGCCTCGGTGGTGGTGATGCGGCCGTGCTCGAAGAGCTGCTTGGCGAGGTTCGCGAGCAGCAGCTTCTCGTGCGCGGCACTGCCGCCCAGACGGGCACCCTTGGTGGGCTTCGGCATGGTGTTTCTCCTAGTGATCTGCCCCGGCCGTATCAGGTACCGAGGTCAGTGGCACCCGCGCCCCGTCAGGGGCGCGGGGAACTGCGCGACCAGCCCAAGCCGATCCGCAGCCAAAATCAGAACTAGTACTGCTCGGTCTCGACGAAACCGGCGTCGGCGTCGTCGTCCGCGCCGAAGGCGTCAGCGGCGGCGGTCGGGTCGAAGCCGGGGGGCGAGTCCTTCAGCGCGAGACCCATACCGTTCAGCTTCATCTTGACCTCGTCGATCGACTTCGCACCGAAGTTGCGGATGTCGAGGAGGTCGGCCTCGGAGCGGGCGACGAGCTCACCCACGGAGTGGATGCCCTCACGCTTGAGGCAGTTGTACGACCGGACGGTGAGCTCAAGCTCCTCGATCGGCAGCGCCAGGTCGGCGGCGAGGGCGGCGTCCGTCGGGGACGGGCCCATGTCGATGCCCTCGGCGTCGATGTTGAGCTCACGCGCCAGACCGAACAGCTCGACCAGGGTCTTGCCTGCGGACGCCATGGCGTCCCGCGGGCGCATGGCCTGCTTGGTCTCGACGTCGACGATCAGCTTGTCGAAGTCGGTGCGCTGCTCGACACGGGTCGCCTCGACCTTGTACGTGACCTTGAGGACCGGCGAGTAGATGGAGTCGACCGGGATACGGCCGATCTCCTGGCCGACCTGCTTGTTCTGCACGGCGGAGACGTAGCCGCGACCGCGCTCGACGGTCAGCTCCATCTCCAGCTTGCCCTTGCCGTTCAGCGTGGCGAGGACGAGGTCGGGGTTGTGCACCTCGACACCGGCCGGGGGCGCGATGTCGGCGGCGGTGACCAGACCCGGACCCTGCTTGCGCAGGTACATCACGACCGGCTCGTCGTGCTCCGAGGAGACGACGAGCTGCTTGATGTTGAGGATGAGGTCGGTGACGTCTTCCTTGACGCCCGGCACGGTGGTGAACTCGTGCAGGACACCGTCGATACGGATGGACGTGACCGCCGCACCCGGGATCGAGGACAGGAGCGTCCGGCGGAGGGAGTTGCCGAGGGTGTAGCCGAAGCCCGGCTCCAGCGGCTCGATCACGAACCGGGAGCGGAATTCGTCGACGACCTCTTCGGTCAACGAGGGACGCTGAGCAATCAGCATGTTGCGATCCTTCAGTCAGGGGCACCCACTATTTGATGCCCTGCCCGGGGCGAAGCCCCATGGTGTTACTACGTACAAGGGTACGGGCGGTACCGCCCCGAAGAGCCGTACCGCCCGAAGACCTGAGACGTCCGAGCGTCAGACGCGACGACGCTTGGGCGGACGGCAGCCGTTGTGCGGCGTGGGCGTCACGTCCTGGATCGAGCCGACCTCGAGGCCGGTCGCCTGGAGCGAACGGATGGCGGTCTCACGACCGGAACCCGGGCCCTTGACGAACACGTCGACCTTGCGCATGCCGTGCTCCTGCGCGCGACGGGCAGCCGACTCGGCGGCCATCTGCGCGGCGAACGGCGTGGACTTGCGCGAGCCCTTGAAGCCGACGTGGCCGGCGGAGGCCCAGGAGATCACGTTGCCGGTCGGGTCCGTGATGGACACGATCGTGTTGTTGAACGTGCTCTTGATGTGCGCGTGGCCGTGAGCGACGTTCTTCTTTTCCTTGCGGCGCACCTTCTTGGCAGCGCCCTGACGACCCTTGGGGGGCATCTATAACTCCTACGGGAGGTGGTCGGTCCTGCAGCGTCAGCTGTCGATAGACCGCTGAGCGAGGACTACTTCTTGCCCGGCTTCTTCTTACCGGCGATGGCGCGACGCGGGCCCTTGCGGGTGCGGGCGTTCGTGCTGGTGCGCTGACCGCGGACGGGCAGGCCACGACGGTGACGCAGGCCCTGGTAGCAGCCGATCTCGACCTTGCGGCGGATGTCGGCCTGGATCTCGCGACGGAGGTCACCCTCGGTCTTGATGTTGGCGTCCACGTACTCGCGGATCTTGACGAGGTCTTCCTCGGTCAGGTCGCGGACGCGGGTGTTGCGGTCCACCTCGGTGGCGTCCAGCGTCTGCTGGGCCAGCGTGCGGCCGATGCCGAACACGTAGGTGAGGGCGACCTCGATGCGCTTTTCGCGCGGGAGGTCAACGCCTTCAACGCGTGCCATTCATGGCTCCTGTTGATTCTTCGGAGGTCTTCGGCAGAACCACTCCCAGTGGCCGTACTAGGTACCGGCTGGGTCCCCGGCCTCCGACCGGGGGTGTCGCCCTCCATATACCGATGGATCTGAAGAGGGACGTGCTCTGCGTATTGATTACGTGCGTCGCGCGAAAATCTGCGAACTGCAGTCGTGCGTCAGCCCTGGCGCTGCTTGTGGCGCGGGTTGTCGCAGATGATCATGACCCGGCCGTGACGGCGGATCACCCTGCACTTGTCGCAGATCTTCTTGACGCTCGGCTTGACCTTCATTGGGTGAGGTTCTCCGGGTCAGTGCCACCACCCCGCGTGAGCGGGATGCGGGCAAGATCTACTTGTACCGGTAGACGATCCGGCCACGCGTCAGGTCGTACGGAGACAGCTCCACCACGACCCGGTCGTCAGGGAGGATGCGGATGTAGTGCATGCGCATCTTGCCGCTGATGTGTGCCAGGACCTGGTGGCCGTTCTGGAGCTCCACCTTGAACATGGCGTTCGGAAGAGACTCGACGACAGTGCCTTCGATCTCGATGGCACCTTGCTTCTTGGCCACGCTTCGCCCTTCGAATCGACTACCTTGATCGACTGCCGCACTCCGTATGGAGACACACGGATGCACGAGAGCCGACGCGTCAGTCTACGTCAGTGCACTCGGAAAGACGAATCGAGAAAGTCTGCCCCACGACGAAGATCCTTAAGCAAGGGGGTCCCCGACCGCCCCGAGGCCTCAGCCCAGCGGGTCAGGAGCCGCCGTGATCCCGTACTCCGCCAGCTTCGCCCTGCCGCAGTCCGGGGCCGTGAGGACCAGCGGGCCCGCCTCGGTGAGGGCGATCGAGTGCTCCCAGTGGGAGGACCAGGTGCCGTCCGTCGTGATGACCGTCCAGTCGTCCTCGAGGACCTCCGTGCGGGGGGTGCCGAGGGAGACCATGGGCTCGATGGCGAGGCAGAGGCCGGGCACCAGCTTGGGGCCCTTGCCGCGGCGCCGCTCGACGTAGTTCAGGAGGTGCGGGTCCATGTGCATCTCGGTGCCGATGCCGTGACCGCCGTAGTCCTCGACGATGCCGTACTTGCCGCCGCCCGGCTTCGGCTGGCGGCGGATGTAGGTCTCGATGGCCCGCGAGATGTCGACGAGGCGGTTGCCCTGCTTCATGGCCGCGATACCGGCCCACATCGACTCCTCGGTCACCCGGGAGAGCTCGACGAGCTCCGGAGCGTGACCGGAGCCCACGAAGGCCGTGTAGGCGGCGTCACCGTGCCAGCCGTCGATGATCGCACCGGCGTCGATGGAGATGATGTCGCCGTCCTTCAGGACGGTCTTGTCGTCCGGGATGCCGTGCACGACGACCTCGTTCACCGAGGTGCAGATCGTCGCGGGGAAGCCGCCGTACCCGAGGAAGTTCGACTTCGCCCCGTGCTCGGCGATGACCTTGCGGGCGACGTCGTCCAGATCCTTCGTGGTCGCGCCGGGCACCGCGGCCTCGCGGGTCGCGGCGTGGATGGCGGCGACGACAAGGCCCGCCTCACGCATCTTCGCGATCTGCTCGGGGGTCTTGATCTGCACCATGGGGCTTCCGCTCTCCGTCATCCGTCCAACAACCGACGTACCCAACACTACGGCCGCGGTCCCCCGAGGGGCACCGCGGCCGGAGAACAGCGTACGGACTACTTGTCGCCCTTGAGCGCCGCCATGGCGCGCTTGGTGACCTCTTCCACCTTGCCGAGCGCGGAGATCGTGACCACCAGGCCCTGCGCCTTGTAGTGGTCGATGATCGGCTCGGTCTCGCGGTGGTACACGTCGAGCCGCTTGCGCACGGTCTCTTCCTTGTCGTCACCGCGCTGGTAGAGCTCGCCGCCGCAGACGTCGCAGACGCCCTCGGTCTTGGGCTTGCTGTACGTCACGTGGAAGACGTGGCTGGAATCGTTCCGGCAGATGCGGCGGCCGGCGATGCGCTTGACCACCTCGTCCTCGGGGACCTCCAGGTCCAGGACGGCGTCGAGCTTCTGGCCGTCCGCCTTGAGCGCCTCGTCCAGGGCCTCGGCCTGCGACACGTTCCGCGGGAAGCCGTCGAGCAGGAAGCCGTTCTTGGCGTCCGGCTGCGCCATGCGGTCCTTCGCCATGCCGATCGTGACCTCGTCGGGGACGAGGTTGCCGGCGTCCATGTAGGCCTTCGCCTGCTTGCCCAGCTCCGTGCCCTGGCTGATGTTGGCACGGAAGAGGTCGCCCGTGGAGATGTGCGGGATCTTCAGGTTCTTGGCGAGGAACGCGGCCTGCGTTCCCTTGCCCGCACCGGGCGGCCCGACGAGGACGATTCGCATCAGCGGAGGAACCCTTCGTAATTGCGCTGCTGGAGCTGGCTCTCGATCTGCTTCACGGTCTCCAGACCCACACCCACGATGATGAGGATGCTCGTCCCGCCGAACGGGAAGTTCTGGTTGGCCCCGAAGCCCACCAACGCCATCGTCGGCACAAGAGCGATCAGACCCAGATACAGCGAACCCGGCCACGTGATCCGGTTGAGTACGTAACTCAGATACTCAGCGGTAGGACGGCCAGCCCGGATGCCCGGGATGAAGCCACCATACTTCTTCATGTTGTCGGCGACTTCCTCGGGGTTGAAGGAGATCGCGACGTAGAAGAAGGCGAAGAAGACGATCAGGATGAAGTACGTGGCGATGTAAATCGGGTGGTCACCCTTGGTCAGGTTCGCCTCGATCCACTGCTTCCAGCCGGAATTGCCGCCCGCGAACTGGGCGACGAGAGCCGGAATGTAGAGCAGTGAGGAGGCGAAGATCACAGGGATGATGCCCGCCTGGTTCACCTTCAGCGGGATGTACGTCGACGTACCCCCGTAGGACCGGCGGCCGATCATGCGCTTCGCGTACTGGACCGGGATGCGTCGCTGCGCCTGCTCGACGAAGACCACCAGGCCGACCATGACGAGGCCCACCGCGATGACGGTGCCGAACTCGATCCAGCCGCCCGCCAGGTCGCCCTGCTCCTTGATGGCCCACAGGGCGCTCGGGAAGGTCGCGGCGATCGAGATGAACATCAGGATCGACATGCCGTTGCCGATGCCGCGGTCGGTGATGAGCTCACCGAGCCACATCACACAGGCCGTACCCGCGGTCATCGTGATGACCATCGTGATGGTGACGAAGATCGACTGGTCGGGGACGATCTCGCTGGCCACGGGGCAGCCCTGGAAGAGGGTGCCGGTGCGGGCGGTGGCCACCAGGCCGGTGCCCTGAAGGATCGCGAGCGCGATGGTCAGATAGCGCGTGTACTGCGTGATCTTCGCCGTACCGGCCTGACCCTCCTTCTTGAGGGCTTCGAGCCGCGGAATCACCACGGTCAGCAGCTGCAGGATGATGCTCGCGGTGATGTACGGCATGATGCCGAGCGCGAAGATCGTGATCTGCAGCAGCGCGCCACCGCTGAACATGTTGACGAGACCGAACAAGCCCTGGTTCTGGCTCTGGTTGTCGATACAGGTCTGGACGTTCTTGTAGCTGACACCGGGGATCGGCACGTGCGTACCCACCCGGTAGATCACGATGATGCCGAGTGTGAAGAGCAGCTTCTTGCGCAGGTCGGGCGTCTTGAACGCCCGGGCGAACGCGGTGAGCACGGTGCCTCCTGCGACCCCCGCGCGCGTGCGCCAGAGGTGGTGGTCTTGAGGTTCGACGAATACGTATCAGTCAACAAAACCGTGCGGGCAGACCGCACGGAGCTTAGACAGTGCACGCCACCTTACCGGCGACCGTGCCCCCCTTGGAACGACCAACCGGGGATGCCCCTTTTGTGGGGCATCCCCGGCTGGGAAACGCTCATGTCATCGACACGTCCGAATGAATCAGACGAGCTCGGTGACGGTACCGCCCGCGGCGGTGATCTTCTCCTTGGCGGAACCGGAGACGGCGTCGACCGTCACCTGGAGCGCCACGGTGAGCTCACCCTGGCCGAGCACCTTGACGAGGCTGTTCTTGCGAACGGCACCCTTGGCGACGAGACCCTCGACGGTGACCTCGCCACCCTCCGGGTACAGCGCGCTCAGCTTGTCGAGGTTCACGACCTGGAACTCGGTCTTGAACGGGTTCTTGAAGCCCTTGAGCTTCGGGAGACGCATGTGGAGGGGCATCTGGCCACCCTCGAAGCGCTCCGGAACCTGGTAACGGGCCTTGGTGCCCTTGGTACCACGACCAGCGGTCTTACCCTTGGACGCCTCACCACGACCCACACGGGTCTTGGCGGTCTTGGCGCCCGGGGCGGGCCGGAGGTTGTGGACCTTCAGCGGGTTCTGCTCCGCCATGTCAGTCGACCTCCTCAACCGTCACGAGGTGGCGGACGGTGTGCACCATTCCGCGGAACTCGGGGCGGTCCTCCTTGACGACCTGCGTGTTGATGCCCTTGAGACCAAGGGAACGCAGGGTGTCGCGGTGGTTCTGCTTGCTGCCGATGTACGACTTCGTCTGCGTGATCTTGAGCTGTGCCATTACGCACCCGCTCCCGCACGCGCACGAAGGAGAGCCGCGGGGGCGACGTCCTCGAGGGGCAGACCACGGCGAGCCGCGATCTCCTCGGGACGCTGCAGGCCCTTGAGGGCCGCCACGGTCGCGTGCACGATGTTGATCGCGTTGTCGGAGCCCAGGGACTTCGACAGGATGTCGTGCACACCCGCGCACTCGAGCACGGCACGCACCGGGCCACCGGCGATAACACCGGTACCGGGGGAAGCAGGCTTGAGCAGGACGACGCCCGCGGCCTTCTCACCCTGGATGGGGTGCGGGATGGTGCCCTGGATACGGGGGACCTTGAAGAAGTGCTTCTTGGCCTCCTCAACACCCTTGGCGATGGCGGCCGGCACCTCCTTGGCCTTGCCGTAACCGACACCCACGGTGCCGTCACCGTCGCCCACTACGACGAGCGCAGTGAAGCTGAAGCGACGACCACCCTTCACAACCTTGGCGACGCGGTTGATCGCGACGACGCGCTCAACGTACGCGGTCTTCTCGGCGGCGGCGTTGCCACCGTCGCGACCCTTCCGGTCCCGCCGCTCGCCGCCACCGGCACCGCCACCGCGGCGCTGGGGTCCAGCCATTGGAATTACCTCTCTCTGTTTCCGCTAGCTACGGAACCGACTCAGAACTTGAGTCCGGCTTCGCGGGCGGCGTCCGCCAGGGCGGCGATGCGCCCGGCGTACTGGTTACCACCACGGTCGAACACGACAGTCTCGACACCGGCGGCCTTGGCGCGCTCGGCGACCAGGGCGCCGACCGACTTGGCGGCCGTGGACTTGTCGCCCTCGGCGCCGCGGATCGTGGTGTCCAGGGTGGACGCCGACGCAAGGGTGTGACCCTTGATGTCGTCGATGACCTGGGCCACGATGTGGCGGTTCGAGCGCGTCACGACCAGGCGCGGACGCTCAGCCGTACCCGAGATGTGCTTACGGATGCGGATGTGACGACGCTTGATGGCAGCACGCTTGTAAGCGTCGCCCTTAGCAATCTTGACACCGTATGCCATGGCTTACTTACCCGCCTTTCCGACCTTGCGGCGGATGACTTCGCCTTCGTACTTGACGCCCTTGGCCTTGTACGGGTCGGGCTTGCGCAGCTTGCGGATGTTGGCCGCAACCTCGCCGACCTTCTGCTTGTCGATGCCCTCGACCGAGAACTTGGTCGCCGATTCGACCTTGAAGGAGATGCCCTCGGGCGCCTCGATCAGGATCGGGTGGCTGTAGCCGAGCGAGAACTCCAGGTTGGAGCCCTTCGCCAGGACGCGGTAACCGACACCGCTGATTTCGAGCTTCTTCACGTAACCCTGGGTCACGCCGGTGATCATGTTCGCCACCAGCGTGCGGGACAGGCCGTGGAGGGCCTTGTTCTGACGCTCGTCGTTCGGGCGGGTGACGTTCAGGACGCCGTCCTCACCCTTAGCGATCTCGATCGGCGCGACGATGGTGTGGCTCAGGGATCCCTTGGGGCCCTTGACCGCGACCGTCTGGCCGTCGATGGTGACGTCCACGCCGGCGGGAACCGTGATGGGGAGCTTGCCAATACGCGACATTAGCTATTCCTCCGTTCCCGACTACCAGACGTAGGCGAGGACTTCCCCACCTACGCCCTTCTTGCCTGCCTGCTGGCCGGTCAGGAGACCGTGCGACGTGGAGATGATCGCCACGCCGAGGCCGCCGAGGACCTTCGGCAGGTTGGTGGACTTCGCGTAAACCCGGAGACCGGGCTTGGAGATCCGCTTGATGCCCGCGATGGAGCGCTCACGGTTCGGGCCGAACTTCAGCTCGAGAACGAGGTTCTTGCCGACCTCGGCGTCCTCGACCTTCCAGCCCGTGATGAAGCCCTCCTGCTGGAGGATCTCCGCGATGTGAGACTTGATCTTGCTGTGCGGCATCGCCACGGTGTCGTGGTACGCCGAGTTCGCGTTACGCAGACGAGTCAGCATGTCCGCGATCGGATCAGTCATGGTCATGAATTGGCCTTCGGCCTCTCTCGCCGTGGTTTCCTATCTGCGCCATCCCTCTCCCCACTCAGAGGCGGGACGGGTGCGGCGCGGGGACCTACGGCGTAGTAAGTCGGTCAGGGCGGCAGACGCCCAACCCTCCTAGCCTAAGCCATGTGGAGGAGGGCGGCTGCCAACCCTTTACTTACCGAGAGATCCAGGCAGTCCCGAAAAGCCGGGACTACCAGGAGCTCTTGGTCACGCCCGGGAGCTCGCCGCGGTGAGCCATCTCACGAAGGCACACACGGCAGAGGCCGAACTTGCGGTAGACGGAGTGCGGGCGGCCGCAGCGCTGGCAGCGGGTGTACGCACGCACACCGAACTTGGGCTTACGAGCAGCCTTGGCAATCAGAGCCTTCTTCGCCATCTCGCTTACGCCTCCTTGAACGGGAAGCCGAGGTGACGAAGGAGCGCACGGCCCTCAGCGTCGTTGGTCGCCGTGGTCACCACGGTGATGTCCATACCCCGGACGCGGTCGATCTTGTCCTGGTCGATCTCGTGGAACATGACCTGCTCCGTGAGACCGAAGGTGTAGTTGCCACGGCCGTCGAACTGCTTGGGGGACAGACCACGGAAGTCGCGGATGCGCGGCAGCGCGAGCGACAGGGTGCGGTCCAGGAACTCCCACATGCGGTCGCCACGGAGCGTGACGTGGCAGCCGATCGGCTGGCCCTCGCGCAGCTTGAACTGCGCGATGGACTTCCGGGCCTTCGTCACGGCCGGCTTCTGACCGGTGATCGTGGTCAGGTCGCGGATGGCGCCGTCGATCAGCTTCGAGTCACGGGCGGCGTCGCCGACACCCATGTTGACCACGATCTTGACCAGGCCGGGGATCTGCATGACGTTCTCGTACGAGAACTCCTCACGCAGCTTACCCGCGATCTCCTCGCGGTACTTCGTCTTGAGACGCGGAGTGGTGGTGGTCGTCATCAGATGTCCTCACCCGTCCGCTTGGCAACGCGGATCTTGTTGCCCTCGTCGTCGAAGCGGTAACCGACGCGCGTGACGACCTTGTTGCCGTCCTTCTCCACGACCAGCTGGACGTTGGAGACGTGGACGGGGGCCTCGGTGGTCACGATGCCGCCGGCCTGCGAGCCGCTGGCGGTCGGGCCGGCCTTCGTGTGCTTCTTGACCCGGTTGACACCCTCGACCAGGACGCGCTCGTCGCGCGGGTAAGCGGCAATGACCTTGCCCTGCTTGCCCTTGTCCTTACCGGTGATGACCTGGACCAGGTCGCCCTTCTTGATCTTCATGCTTACAGCACCTCCGGCGCGAGCGAGATGATCTTCATGAACTTCTTCTCGCGCAGCTCACGGCCGACCGGGCCGAAGATACGGGTGCCGCGAGGGTCGCCGTCGTTCTTCAGAATGACGGCGGCGTTCTCGTCGAAGCGGATGTACGAGCCGTCCGGACGGCGGCGCTCCTTGACGGTGCGAACGATGACCGCCTTGACGACGTCACCCTTCTTCACGTTGCCACCGGGGATCGCGTCCTTGACGGTGGCGACGATGACGTCACCGATGCCCGCGTAGCGGCGACCCGAGCCACCGAGAACACGAATGGTGAGAATTTCCTTCGCACCCGTGTTGTCGGCGACGCGAAGTCGCGACTCCTGCTGGATCACGTCTATCTCCTGTTTGTCTGCCGGTTCCCCCGGGGCAGTTCAGCGAACTGCCCCGGGAGCCTGGCGGAACGAACTCCGAGGGGGGTGCCCCTCGGAGCTGTACTTGTTGGAATTCCCTTGCGGGAATTACCTACTTGGCCTTCTCGAGGATCTCGACGATGCGCCAGCGCTTCGTCGACGACAGCGGACGCGTCTCCATCAGGAGGACGCGGTCGCCGACGCCGGCAGCGTTCTGCTCGTCGTGCGCCTTGAGCTTGTTCGTACGGCGGATGACCTTGCCGTACAGCGCGTGGGTGACGCGGTCCTCGACAGCGACGACGACGGTCTTGTCCATCTTGTCGCTGACGACAAGACCCTGGCGGGTCTTGCGGAAGCCGCGCGCGGCCTTCGTCTCTTCAGTCACGTTGCTCTCGCTCATCAGGCGCTCTCCACCGTCTCGATGCCCAGCTCGCGCTCACGCATCAGGGTGTAGATCCGCGCGATGTCCTTGCGGACGGCCTTCAGCCGACCGTGGTTCTCGAGCTGACCCGTCGCCGCCTGGAAGCGGAGGTTGAACAGCTCTTCCTTGGCCTCGCGAAGCTTGTTGACAAGCTCCTCGTTGCCCAGCTCGCGCAGCTCGGACGCCTTGGTACCGGCCGACATCACGACTCACCTGCCTCGCGCCGGACGATGCGGCACTTCATCGGAAGCTTGTGAGCAGCGCGGGTGAGCGCCTCACGAGCAATCTTCTCGTTCGGGTAGGACAGCTCGAACATCACCCGACCGGGCTTGACGTTCGCGATCCACCACTCGGGAGAACCCTTACCGGAACCCATGCGGGTCTCGGCGGGCTTCTTGGTGAGCGGGCGGTCCGGGTAGATGTTGATCCAGACCTTGCCGCCACGCTTGATGTGGCGGGTCATCGCGATACGAGCCGCCTCGATCTGGCGGTTGGTCACGTACGCCGGAGTGAGGGCCTGGATGCCGTACTCGCCGAACGCAACCTGCGTACCACCCTTGGACATACCGCTGCGCTTCGGGTGGTGCTGCTTGCGGTGCTTGACCCTACGGGGGATCAGCATTTCGGTCAGGCCTCCGTTCCGGTGCTCTCAGCAGCCGGAGCAGCGGCGGGCGCCTCGGCCTTGGGGGCCTCGGCGGCCGGAGCCGACTGCTGCGGCTTGCGACCGCGACCGCCACGCTCGCCACCGCGGCCACCGCGGGCCGGGCGGTCGTTGCCACCACGGGCCGGGCGGTTGCCGGCGCGGGCAGCGGCGTTCTCGGCGCGGACCTCGGCGATGTTCTTGACGTCGCCCTTGTAGATCCAGACCTTCACGCCGATGCGGCCGAAGGTCGTCTTGGCCTCGAAGAAGCCGTAGTCGACGTTGGCGCGGAGCGTGTGCAGGGGCACGCGGCCCTCGCGGTAGAACTCCGAGCGCGACATCTCGGCGCCACCGAGGCGGCCACCACACTGGATCTTGATGCCCTTGGCGCCCGCCTTCATCGCCGACTGCATGCTCTTGCGCATGGCACGACGGAAGGAGACGCGGGAGGACAGCTGCTCCGCCACGGCCTGGGCCACGAGCTGAGCGTCGACCTCGGGGTTCTTGACCTCAAGGATGTTCAGCTGGACCTGCTTGCCCGTGAGCTTCTCGAGGTCACCGCGGATGCGGTCGGCCTCGGCGCCACGGCGGCCGATGACGATGCCGGGACGAGCGGTGTGGATGTCCACACGCACGCGGTCACGGGTGCGCTCGATCTCCACCTTCGAGATGCCGGCGCGCTCCATGCCGGACGTCATCATCCGACGGATGGCGACGTCTTCCTTGACGTAGTCCTTGTACAGCTTGTCGGCGTACCAACGCGACTTGAAGTCGGTCGTGACACCGAGCCGGAACCCGTGCGGGTTTACCTTCTGGCCCATTACCGGGTTCCTTCCTTGCTGCTGACGACCACGGTGATGTGGCTGGTCCGCTTACGGATCCGGTAGGCACGGCCCTGAGCACGCGGACGGAACCGCTTCAGGGTCGGGCCCTCGTCCACGTACGCCTCGCTGATGACCAGCGAAGAGGCGTCGGTGTGGTCGTAGTTGTGCGCGGCGTTGGCAATGGCGCTGTCCAGCACCTTGCCGACCGGCACGCTCGCGGCCTGCGGGGCGAAACGCAGGACCGCCTGAGCCTCCGTGGCATCCATGCCACGGATGAGGTCCACCACGCGGCGGGCCTTCATGGGCGTGACGCGGATGTACCGCGCCTGGGCCCTGGCTTCCATGGTTGTCCCTTCGGTGTTAGTCATAGTCGTTCCACCCCGCGCTAGCGGCGCTTCGACTTCCGGTCGTCCTTGACGTGGCCGCGGAAGGTGCGAGTCGGCGAGAACTCGCCGAGCTTGTGGCCGACCATCGACTCGGTGACGAACACCGGGATGTGGGTCTTGCCGTTGTGCACCGCGATCGTGTGACCCAGCATGCTGGGAATGATCATCGAGCGACGGGACCAGGTCTTGATGACGTTCTTGGTGCCGGCTTCGTTCTGGACGTCCACCTTCTTTACGAGGTGGTCGTCAACGAAGGGCCCCTTCTTGAGACTGCGCGGCATCTAAACCCGCTCCTAGCGCTTCTTGTTCGACTTGCGGCGGCGGACGATGTACTTGTTGCTCGCCTTGTTGCGATCACGAGTACGACCCTCCTTCTGACCCCACGGCGAGACCGGGTGGCGACCACCGGAAGTCTTGCCTTCACCACCACCGTGCGGGTGGTCGACCGGGTTCATCACGACACCACGCACGGTCGGGCGGACGCCCTTCCAGCGCATGCGGCCGGCCTTGCCCCAGTTGATGTTCGACTGCTCGGCGTTGCCGACCTCGCCGATGGTGGCGCGGCAGCGGACGTCGACCAGGCGGATCTCACCGGACGGCATACGAAGGTGCGCCATGGCGCCTTCCTTCGCGAGCAGCTGCACGGAGGCACCCGCGGAGCGGGCGAACTTCGCGCCGCCGCCGGGCCGCAGCTCGATGGCGTGGATGGTCGTACCGACCGGGATGTTGCGCAGCGCCATGTTGTTGCCGGGCTTGATGTCGGCACCGGGGCCGCTCTCAATCCGGTCACCCTGCTGCGTGCCGCGCGGGGCGAGGATGTAGCGCTTCTCGCCGTCCGCGTAGTGCAGCAGCGCGATGCGCGCGGTGCGGTTGGGGTCGTACTCGATGTGCGCGACCTTGGCCGGCACGCCGTCCTTGTCGTGACGACGGAAGTCGATCACGCGGTAGGCGCGCTTGTGTCCGCCACCCTGGTGGCGAACGGTGATCCGACCGGCGTTGTTACGGCCGCCCTTGCTGTGCAGCGGGCGAACCAGCGACTTCTCCGGCGTGGACCGCGTTACCTCGACGAAGTCGGCTACGGAGGAGCCACGGCGGCCCGGCGTAGTCGGCTTGTACTTGCGGATTCCCATTTCTCAGTCCTCGTCCGATATTCGGACCAGGGCGCTCCGTTAGGAGGCCTGGCCGAAGATGTCGATACGGTCGCCCTCAGCAAGGGTCACGATGGCGCGCTTGGTGTCGGCACGCTTGCCGAACCCGGTGCGCGTACGCTTCCGCTTGCCCTGACGGTTGATCGTGTTGACGCCGGTGACCTTGACCGAGAAGACCGCCTCGACGGCCTGCTTGATCTGGGTCTTGTTGGCGCCGGGGGCCACGATGAACGTGTACTTGCCCTCGTCGAGCAGCGCGTACGACTTCTCGGAGACGACCGGCTTGACAAGGACGTCGCGCGGGTCCGAGAAGGACTTGCTCAGCGGGGTGGGCTCAACAGCGATCTTGCCCTCGGTCGCGATGCGCTTCGCCTTGGCGACTCGCGCGGCCTTGGCGGCCTTCGCAGCCTTGGACGCGATGCTCTGGTGACGGATAGCCATCAGGCTTCGCTCCCTTCGGTCTCATTGGCCTTGGGGCCAGACACGAAGGACTCGAAGGCGGCCTTGGTGAAGACCACGTCGTCCGAGACGAGCACGTCGTACGTGTTCAGCTGGCCCGGCTCCAGGATGTGCACCTGGGGCAGGTTGCGGGCGGAGAGCAGCGAAGCCTCGTCCGAGCGCTCGATGACCAGGAGCACGTTCTTGCGCTCACTGACCTTGCCGAGCAGGCTCTTCGCGGCCTTCGTCGAGATCTCGCCATCGACCACGCCGGAGACGACGTGGATGCGGGAGTTGCGCGCCCGGTCGGTGAGGGCGTGACGCAGAGCGGCGGCCTTCATCTTCTTGGGGGTGCGCTGGGAGTAGTCACGCGGCACGGGGCCGTGGACGACGCCACCGCCGGCGAACTGCGGCGCACGGGTCGAACCCTGGCGCGCGCGGCCGGTGCCCTTCTGGCGGTAAGGCTTCTTGCCACCACCACGGACTTCACCGCGGGTCTTGGTCTTGTGCGTGCCCTGACGGGCCGCGGCCAGCTGCGCGACGACGACCTGGTGGATCAGCGGGATGCTGATCTTCTCGACGTCGAAGATCTCCGCGGGGAGCTCGACCGTCCCGGTCTTGTCGCCTGCCGGCGAAAGGATGTCAATGGTGCTCATGGGTTACCTCAGGCCCCCTTGGCCGCGGTACGGACCAGGACGAGGCCGCCGTTCGGACCAGGAACCGCGCCCTTGATGAGCAGCAGACCCTTCTCCGCGTCAACGGCGTGGACGGTCAGGTTCTGGGTGGTGACCCGCTCGTTGCCCATGCGACCCGCCATGCGCATGCCCTTGAAGACACGGCCGGGGGTGGCACAGCCACCGATGGAACCGGGCTTGCGGTGCACGCGGTGGGCACCGTGGGAGGCCTTGCCGCCGTGGAAGTTGTGACGCTTCATCACACCGGCGAAGCCCTTGCCCTTGCTCTTGCCGGTGACGTCGACCTTGATACCGGCCTCGAACGTCTCGGCAGTCAGCTCCTGGCCGAGGGTGTACTCGCTGGCACCAGCGGTACGGATCTCGACGAGGTGGCGACGGGGGGTCACGTCGGCCTTGGCGAAGTGGCCCTTGAGGGGCTTGTTCACCTTGCGCGGGTCGATCTCGCCGAAGGCGATCTGGACCGACTCGTAGCCGTCGCTGTCATTCGTACGGACCTGGGTAACGACGCAGGGCCCGGCCTTGACCACGGTCACCGGGACGACACGGTTGTTCTCGTCCCAGACCTGGGTCATGCCGAGCTTCTCGCCCAGGATGCCCTTGATCTGCTTGGTCATCTTCTTCGCGCCCTTCAGAGCTTGATCTCGATGTCAACGCCGGCCGGAAGGTCCAGGCGCATCAGCGAGTCAACGGTCTTGGGCGTCGGGTCGAGGATGTCGATCAGGCGCTTGTGCGTGCGCATCTCGAAGTGCTCGCGCGAGTCCTTGTACTTGTGCGGCGACTTGATGACGCAGTACACGTTCTTCTCAGTGGGCAGCGGCACCGGGCCCGCGACCGACGCACCAGTGCGAGTCACCGTCTCGACGATCTTCTTCGCCGAGGAGTCGATGACCTCGTGGTCGTAGGCCTTGAGCCGGATGCGGATCTTCTGTCCCGCCATGGCTACTTAGTAGTCCTTTGTCTCGAACGCTCTGGCTCCCGGGAGGCCCTTTTTTCTACTTCCTCCGACCCACGCGGTCGGGCGTGTCGCAGTCCCGCTCACACAGTTCTCCGAAAGGAGGAGAATCCCTGCTAGGGGCTGCGGCCCAGCTGACCGCGGGTCCGGGGGAAGAAACCCACCGGGCGCCTGGCCGAGAAACCGCACCGCACTTCCCGAAAGATTCCCGTACGTCCGCCAAAGCGCTGCCGTCCGGACCCTCACGGATCCTTGGACAGATAAGGCGACGAGTACTGTGGGACTCGCTTCCGGTCCTCCCGGCGGGAGGCGCGCAGCATCGGCACTCAACCGAGCAACCATGACAGTCTGCCATACGGGGCACGCCGGGTGCCAATCGAGCCGTAGAGCGTACCCGGTGAGTGACGGAGATCAAACCCGGGCCGCCGTCGGCGCGGCGACCCGCCTCGGGCAGGGTGGCGGTGACGATCTCCCGCCGAACGAGACGGAAGCCTTGCAGTGACTGACGCAGCCGAGCCCGCGCCGCGCTTTGTCCCCCGTGGGTACATCAACCCCCGCTTCGCGGAGGATCTTGCGTTTTCGCAGGTCAACGGCCCGGCGGAGTACGCGTCCGCGACGGCTCGCCCCGTCCGGTACCTGGCGGTGGCGGACGACCGGGGCGTGGTCACCACCTACGTATGGGCGTGCGACGAGGACGACGCCGCGGGGTGGCTCGTCCGCCGGGACGCCGGGGTTCAGGCGCGCAACGACAGCCGTTGGATGCGCGCGCTGCGCGACGGCAAGGCCCGGGGCGTGGCGCCCACGGTGGTCCTCGCGGAACTGTCGGCATCACCGTCGGCGGTGCCGGGGTCGCTGACGACGGCTCCGAGCCTGGAGGGCCTGCATGACCTGGCGGACCTGCCGCGCCGGGTCCCCCGGTGGCGCTCGGCGCACGCAGCCCTGCTCGGCCTGGCGATCGGCGACGCGATGGGCCGCCCGCTGTCGTCGCTCTCCCTGGACGGCATCGCGGAGGTGTACGGGGCCTGGGAGTCGATGGAGCTGCCCCTGTCGGCCGACGGCCGCGTCCGGGTCTCCGACCAGACCCAGCTCACGCTGGCCGTCGGGGAGGCGCTGGCGGGGGTGGCGGTCGCGGCTCCCCTGCCCGAGGCGGCGGCCCGCGAGGCCCTCACGGTGCGGGGCGCGCTCCCCGCCCCGCCGTGGCTGACACCGGCCGCCGTGACGACGGCCCTGCGCACGCACCTGGTCCGCTGGCGCTACGCCCCGGACAACGACCGCTCCCCCGGCCGTACGACGCTCACCGCCTGCGAGGCCCTGGCCCGGCCCATCCCCTGGCAGGAGGCGACGGCAGCGGGCTCGAAGGGCTGCGCGGCGGTGGTACGGGCGGCCGTGGTCGGCCTCGCGCCCTACCTCTCCCCCGACCAGCGCGCGGCCATCGCCCAGCTCCAGGCGGCCCTCACCCACGGCCACCCCACCGCCTTGGCGGCGAGCGACCTGGCGGCACACGCGGTGGACCTCCTGCGGCACGGCTGCTCCCCCGCCGACCTCCTGGCCGCGCTGCGCGCACACGCGGAGGCGTCCCGGTACGTCTACCGGGCCGACTGGCTGGGTGACCTGGCGCCCCGGACCGACGCGGCGTCGTTCATCGCGATGGGCTGGGACGAGTGCGTGGCGGCGCTGGACGCGGTGGGGG
>NZ_JASKYR010000249.1:0-10375 GCF_041028215.1 Streptomyces flavofungini | reverse complement strand
GACCCCGCTCCGCAAACGCCGGAGGGGCTGAAATCCAGACCCGCGCCCCGTCAGGGGCGCGGGGAACTGCGCGACCAGCCCCCACGCGCCTGCAGCAGACGAATCAGCCGAATCAGCCGATCCGGTCCAGAACAATCGGCGTCGCCGAGAAGTCCGCCCCCGCCGGGGCGATGTCGAACCCGCCCTCCAGGGACTGGAGCGCGTACTCAAAACGCTCCGGCGTATCCGTGTGGAGGGTCAGAAGAGGAGCTCCGGCCACGACGGAGTCGCCCGGCTTGGCGTGGAGTTCGACGCCCGCGCCCGCCTGGACCACGTCCTCCTTGCGCGCCCGCCCGGCGCCGAGCCGCCACGCGGCGACGCCGACGTCGTACGCGTCGAGGCGGGTGAGGACGCCCGACGACGGGGCGGTGACCACATGCCGCTCCCGCGCCACCGGCAGCGCCGCGTCCGGGTCGCCGCCCTGCGCCGCGATCATGCGGCGCCAGACGTCCATGGCCGAACCGTCCGCGAGCGCCTTCGCGGGGTCGGCGTCCTTCAGGCCCGCCGCGTCGAGCATCTCGTGGGCGAGCGCGAGGGTCAGTTCGACGACGTCCGCCGGGCCGCCGCCCGCGAGGACCTCGACCGACTCCCGGACCTCAAGCGCGTTGCCCGCCGTCAGGCCGAGCGGGGTCGACATGTCCGTGAGCAGGGCCACCGTGCGGACGCCGCTGTCGGTGCCGAGCCCGACCATCGTGGCGGCCAGTTCCCGGGCGTCGTCCAGGTTCTTCATGAAGGCGCCGGTGCCGACCTTGACGTCGAGGACGAGCGAGCCCGTGCCCTCGGCGATCTTCTTGGACATGATGGAGGAGGCGATCAGCGGGATCGCCTCGACGGTGCCGGTCACGTCCCGCAGCGCGTAGAGCTTCTTGTCGGCGGGGGCGAGGCCGTCACCGGCCGCGCAGATGACCGAGCCGACGCCGTCGAGGACGTTCAGCATCTCCTCGTTGGAGAGCAGCGCACGCCAGCCGGGGATGGCCTCCAGCTTGTCCAGGGTGCCGCCGGTGTGGCCGAGGCCCCGGCCCGAGAGCTGCGGCACGGCGGCGCCGCACGCGGCGACCAGCGGGGCGAGCGGCAGCGTGATCTTGTCGCCGACACCGCCCGTGGAGTGCTTGTCCGCCGTGGGGCGGGAGAGCGAGGAGAAGTCCATCCGCTCGCCGGAGGCGATCATCGCGGCGGTCCAGCGGGCGATCTCCTTGCGGTTCATGCCGTTGAGCAGGATCGCCATCGCGAGGGCGGACATCTGCTCGTCGGCGACCGCGCCGCGCGTGTAGGCGTCGATGACCCAGTCGATCTGCTCGTCGCTCAGCTCGCCCCGGTCGCGCTTGGTGCGGATGACGGAGATGACGTCCATGGCAGTCCTTCCAGCAGTACAGCGGCGTACGTAGGTAGATATGCCGCGACTCTACGCGCATAGAGCCGGGAGCTGAAGGCGGCCCCGCACCCGAGATCTCCAAGGGGGCGGGGCCGGCGTTCAGTTGAGGTGCTGCGGTCCGAACGCGTCGGGGAGCATGTCGCCGAGCGTCCGTACGCCCGACGGGGTCTCCATGACGAGGTCGGCGCCGCCGAACTCGTACAGGAGCTGGCGGCAGCGGCCGCACGGCATGAGGATCTCGCCCTTGCCGTCCACGCACGTGAAGTGGGTGAGGCGGCCGCCCCCGGTGAGCTGGAGCTGGGAGACGAGGCCGCACTCGGCGCAGAGGCCGAGGCCGTAGGAGGCGTTCTCCACGTTGCAGCCGGAGACCGTTCTGCCGTCGTCGACCAGGGCCGCGGCACCGACCGGGAAGCCGGAGTAGGGCGCGTACGCGCGGGACATGGCCTCGCGCGCGGCTTCCCGCAGGGCGTCCCAGTCGGTGTCGGCGGCAGCGGTCGTCACTTGCCCTGTCCCTTTCGGTACGGCATTCCGTCCGCCTTGGGCATCCGGAGCCGCTGGGCGGAGAGCGAGAGGACCAGCAGGGTCACCACGTACGGCGTGGCGGTGACGACCTGGTTGGGCACCTCGTCGGTCAAGCCGTACCACACGAACATCAGCGCGGAGACGGCCGCGGTGATCACCGCGGGGATGTACCGCTTGCGCCAGGCGAGGTAGATCGCGCCGATGACCAGCAGGATCGCGAGGAGCAACAGGAGCGCGTGGACGTTGGTGCCGCCACCCCGGAGCTTCAGGCTGTCGGTGTAACCGAACAGGCCCGCGCCGAGCGCGAGTCCGCCCGGCATCCAGTTGCCGAAGATCATCGCGGCGAGGCCGATGTAGCCGCGCCCGCCGGTCTGGCCCTCCAGATAGATGTTGGAGGCGACGAGGGAGAGGAAGGCGCCGCCGAGACCGGCGAGGCCGCCGGAGATGACCACGGCCAGGTACTTGTACTTGTAGACGTTGACGCCGAGCGACTCGGCCGCGATCGGGTTCTCGCCGCAGGAGCGCAGCCGCAGGCCGAACGAGGTGCGCCACAGGACCCACCAGCTCAGCGGCACCATCGCGACGGCGATCACGGTGAGCGGCGACAGGTCGGTGATCAGACCGCCGATCAGGCCCGCGAGGTCGGAGACCAGGAACCAGTGCTTGTCGTTGAGGTCCTGGAGCCAGTCGGAGAGACCCGGCACGGAGAAGTCACCGAGCGAGTCGACGGGCGGCGACTGCTTCGACGTACCGCCCTCCTCGCCCTCGAAGGCGAAGGTGGCGAGGTAGCGGGTGGCGCCGAGGGCGAGGATGTTCAGGGCCACACCGGAGACGATGTGGTTGACGTTGAAGGTGATCGTGACGATCGCGTGCAGCAGACCGCCGAGCGCGCCGCCGACGATGCCGAAGAGGACGCCGACCCACGGGCCCCACTGGAAGCCCGCCCAGGCGCCGAACCAGGTGCCGAGGATCAGCATGCCCTCAAGGCCGATGTTGACCACGCCCGCGCGCTCGGCCCACAGGCCGCCGAGGCCCGCGAGGCCGATCGGCACGGCCAGCTTGAGGGCCGTGGACATCTGGCCGGTGGACGTGATGCCGTCCGCGCCGGTGATCAGGCGGACCACGGAGGTCAGCACCAGGACACCCGCGATGATCAGCAGCAGGACGGGGAGCGAGACGCGGCGGCGGCCCGGCGCGGGCTGCTTGGCCGGGGGCTTGGCGACGGTTGCCGAGCTCATCGGGCAGCCACCTCCTTCACGGAGTCGTTGTTGCCGTTGTTGCCGTTGTTGCCGTTCGCCCGGGCGGCGGCGGCCAGTTCCTCACCGACGCGGCGCTGCTGACGGCGCAGGCCCCAGCGGCGCACCTCCTCGTAGGAGACGACGACCGCGATGACGATCAGGCCCTGCATGATCACCGCGATCTCCTTGTCGTACGCCTCGGGCTGGGCGTAGTCGAGGGCGGGCGAGGCCTTGTCGAGGAAGGCCCAGAGCAGCGCCGCGAAGGCGATGCCGACCGGGTTGTTGCGGCCGAGGAGTGCGATGCCGATGGCGGTGAAGCCGAGGCCCGCGGGGAAGGAGAGGCTGTAGGTGTGGGTGTCGCCGAGCAGGATCGGCAGGCCCGCGAGGCCCGAGACCGCGCCGGAGATCAGCATCGCGCTGAGCACCATGCGCTTGGCGTTGACACCGGAGGCCGCGGCGGCGGACTCGGAGGCGCCGGTGGCGCGCAGGTCGAAGCCGAACCGGGTGCGGTTGAGGACCAGCCAGTACAAGACGCCCGCGAGCACCGCGATGATCACGAAGCCGTAGATCTCGCCGCCCGCGACCTTGATGCCGGGGAACCAGCCGGACTTCTCCATGACGCCGGTCGTCTGGTTGTTGCCCACCGGGACACCGAAGTTCTCGGTGAGGGTGAGGTAGGCGATGACGCTCGTCGCGATGGCGTTGAGCATGATCGTCGCGACGACCTCGCTGACGCCGCGGGTGGTCTTCAGGACGCCCGCGATACCGGCCCAGAAGGCGCCGGTCAGCATGGCGACCAGCATCAGCATCGGGATCTGGAGGAAGGACGGCAGCGCGAGGTGCGTGCCGACGACGGCGGTCACCATCGCGGCGAGGCGGTACTGCCCGTCCACGCCGATGTTGAACAGGTTCATGCGGAAGCCGATGGCCACCGCGAGTGCCGCCAGGTAGTACATCCCCGCCTGGTTGAGGATCAGGACCTGGATGTCGGAGAAGGTGGCCTGCTCCAGCATCAGGCTGTACGGCTCGATCGGGCTCTTGCCCGAGGCGAGCAGCACGACCGAGGTCAGCGCCACGGCCACGACCAGGGCGATGACCGGTCCGGCCACCGCGAGGAGCACGCGCTCCTTGTCGAACTTCTTCATCGGACCTCGTCCTCCTCGGAGCCGTCACCGGACTCGACGTGTTCCAGGTGACCGGAGGCGGCACCCGTCATCGCCGACCCCAGCTCCTCCGGCGTGATGGTGGCCGGGTCGGCGTCCGCCACGAACGTCCCGCGGTAGATCACGCGGAGGGTGTCGGAGAGGCCGATCAGCTCGTCCAGGTCGGCGGAGATCAGCAGCACCGCCAGGCCCTCGCGGCGGGCCTCGCGGATCTGGTCCCAGATCTGCGCCTGCGCGCCGACGTCCACGCCACGGGTGGGGTGGGCGGCGATCAGGAAGCGCGGCTTGTGGCTCATCTCGCGGCCGACGATCAGCTTCTGCTGGTTGCCGCCGGAGAGCGAGGCCGCCGTCACGTCGATGCCGGGCGTACGGACGTCGTACTCCTCGACGATGCGGCGCGTGTCGGCCTGCGCGCTCTTCAGGTCGAGCCAGAAGCCCAGCTTGCCGCCCGCGTTCGGCTTCTCGGTGACGTGCCCGAGGATGCGGTTCTCCCACAGCGGGGACTCCAGGAGGAGCCCGTGGCGGTGGCGGTCCTCGGGGATGTACCCGATGCCGTCCTCGCGGCGCTTGCGCGTGGGGTGGGCGGTGATGTCCTCGCCCGCCATCCGGATCACACCGGAGTCGGCGTGCTTGAGCCCGATGAGCGCGTCGATCAGCTCGGTCTGGCCGTTGCCCTCGACACCCGCGATGCCGAGGACCTCGCCCTCGTGGATCGTGAACGAGATGTCGTCGAGCAGCGCCCGCCCCGAGTCGCCCTCGGCCAGCAGCTTGAGGCCCTCGACCTCGACCATCGGCCGGTCGGTGACGGTGGACTCCGCCGTCTCGGGGGTGGGCAGTTCGCTGCCCACCATCAGCTCGGCGAGCTGGCGCGGCGTCGTCTCGGCGGGGACGGCCGTGCCGACCGTCGTGCCGCGCCGGATGACGGTGATGTCGTCGGCGACGGAGAGGACCTCGCCCAGCTTGTGGGAGATGAAGATGACGGACAGGCCCTCGGCCTTCAGCTCGCGCAGGTTGTCGAAGAGCGCGTCGACCTCCTGCGGCACGAGCACGGCCGTGGGCTCGTCGAGGATCAGCGTGGTGGCGCCGCGATAGAGGACCTTGAGGATCTCCACGCGCTGCCGGTCGGCCACCCCGAGGTCCTCGACGTAGGCGTCGGGGCGCACCCCGAGGCCGTAGCGCTCGGAGATCTCGGCGATCTTGCGGCGGGCGGCGCCGCCGATGCCGTGCAGCTTCTCGGAGCCGAGCACGATGTTCTCAAGGACGGTGAGCTGGTCGGCGAGCATGAAGTGCTGGTGGACCATGCCGATGCCGCGCACGATCGCGTCGGCGGGGCTGGCGAAGGCGACCTGCTCACCGTCGACGGTGATGGTGCCCTCGTCCGGCTTCTGCATGCCGTAGAGGATCTTCATCAGGGTCGACTTGCCCGCGCCGTTCTCACCGACGAGGGCGTGCACGGTGCCCTTGCGGACGGCGAGGCGGATGTCGTGGTTGGCCACGACTCCGGGGAAGCGCTTGGTGATGCCGACGAGTTCGACGGCGATGGGCGGAGGGTTGGTGGACGCGTCGATGGCGCACTCTCCTCGGGAACATGAGGGAAAGGGGCCGTCTACGCGCGCAGTGCCCCTGCTACTTGGTGCTGCTGGGTCCTCGTGGCTGCTGCTGAGGACGGCCCTCGTACGGACCGCGCCCGTACGGGGTGGAACCCGCTTGCGGCCCGCGCGAACGGGGCGCGGGATGACCCATCGTCCCCCACACCCCGTCGCGCGGAAATGCCGCTGTCGTCACACCGTCACGGCGTGGCCTTGACCTTGATCTTTCCGTCCTTGATGCCCGCCTCGGCCTTGTCGAGGGCGCTCTGGACGTCCTTCATCTTCATGAACTCGGGGTTGGACTCGGCGAGCGCGACACCGCCGGACTTGAGGTCGGCGCGGACGACGCCGCCCTTGGCGCTGCCGTCCTCGACGGACTTGGCCAGGTTGTAGACCGAGCCCGCGACGTCCTTGGTGGCCGACGTCAGGATGTACTTCTTGTACTTGGCGAGCGCGTCCTGCTTGTACTGGTCGGAGTCGACGCCGATCGCCCAGACCTTCTTGGCGGCGGCGGCCTCGATGACGCCCTGACCGGAGAGGCCCGCGGCGTGGTAGACCACGTCGGCGCCCTTCTCGATCTGGCCCTGGGCGGCCGTCTTGCCCTTGTCGGGGCTGGAGAAGCCGCCGTCCTCGGCCTTCTCCGTCAGGTACTGCTTGACGACCTTGACCTTGGGGTCGGTGTCCTTGACGCCCTGCGCGAAGCCCGCCTCGAACTTGTGGATGAGCGGGACGTCCACGCCGCCGATGAAGCCGACGGTCTTGGACTTGGAGGTCTTGGCGGCGGCGACACCAGCGAGGTAGGACGCCTCCTGCTCGCTGAAGACCAGGTCGGAGACGTTGTCGGCCTTGACGGTCTCGTCGTCCACGATGCCGAAGGTGGTCTTCGGGTACTTCGCCGCGACCTCCTTGATGGCGGGCGCGTAGGCGTAGCCGACACCGATGACGGGGTTGTAGCCCTGCTTCGCGAGCTGCGTCAGGCGCTGCGCCTTGTCGGCGTCGGACTCGCCGTCGACCGGCTCGACGGCCTTCTCGCCGGTCTTGAACTCCGCGGCGGCCTTCTTCATGCCCTGGGTGGCGGCATCGTTGAAGGACTGGTCGCCGGCGCCGCCGACGTCGTAGGCGATGGCGACGCCCTTGTTCTTGTCGTCCTTGCTCGCGGCGGCGTCGCTGGACGTGCCACCACAGGCGGAGACGGAGACGGCGAGGGCTGCGGTCGCGGCGCCCGCGACAGCTATTCGAGACACCCGGCGCATAGAGACGAACTCCTTGAGTCAAGCAAGCACATGCAGGTACGAGCGCCTCACCCGGCGCTGATTTCGCCGCAGCGTAACGCGCGTAGACCTCACATAAGAACCCTTCTGTCCGGTCCGTTATCGAGCTGTGGCCACGCGGCGTCCGAGGGGTGTCGGGGGCGCGAACACGCCAGAGGCGCCCCCCGTGACAGGGGGCGCCCAGGTGGCAGAGGACGTACTACGTACAACCCGGGACGGGGGTACTACGTACAACCCGGGGGTCCGCTGCGCCCCGCTCGGTCACGGCTCGGTCTTGACCTCGACCTTGCCGCTGATGACGTCCTTCCGGGCCTTCTCGACCGCGGCGACAACGTCCTTCATGGACCGGTACTCCGGGTTGGAGTCGGCGAACCCGACCCGGCCCGACTTGAGGTCGTAGCGCTGCTCGCCCTTCATGGGCTTGCCCTCGATGACCGACTTCGACAGGTCGTACACCGCGCCGCCGACGTCCTTGAGCGCCGAGCCGAGGATGTGCTCCTTGTACTTGGCGAGCGCCTTCTGCTTGTACTGGTCGGAGTCGACGCCGATCGCCCAGACCCGCTGGGAGCCCGCCTCCTGGATGACGCCCTGACCGGAGAGGCCCGCGGCGTGGTAGATCACGTCGGCGCCCGCCTCGATCTGTCCGCTCGCCGCGTTCTGTCCCTTGTCGGGGCTGGAGAAGCCGCCTTCCTCGGGTTTCTCGGTCAGATAGCGCTTCTCGATTTCGATCTTCGGGTCGACCGACTTCACGCCCTGCACGAATCCGGCCTCGAATTTATGGATGAGCGGAATGTCCACCCCGCCGATGAATCCGACGTGCCTGGCCTTGCTGGCCTTCGCCGCGGCCACCCCCGCCAGATAGGAACCCTGCTCCTCGTGGAACACGAGATCCACGACGTTTTCGGCCTTCACGGTGTTGTCGTCGATGATCCCGAACGTGGTCTTCGGATACTTCTTCGCGGCCGCCTCGACGGCCGGGGCGTAGACGAAGCCGACACCGATCACCGGGTCGTAGCCCTGCCGGGCGAGCTGTTCGAGGCGCTGGACCTTGTCGGCGCTCGACTCGCCGTCACCCGGCTCCATGTCCACGCCGCCGACCTTGAACTCCTTGCGGGCCTTGTCGTAACCGGCGAAGGCCGCGTCGTTGAAGGACTGGTCGCCCTGCCCGCCGATGTCGTAGGCGAGGCCGATGCCCTTGGCCTTGTACGAGGACGAGGCGGACCCCTTGCCGTCCTTGCCGTCGTCGTCGCTCGACGCCTCGCTGCTCGTCTTGCCGCACGCGGAGGCCGCGAGGGCGAGCGACGCCACCGCCACGGCCACTTGGGAAAGTTTCGATACACGACGCACAGGACGTACTCCTCACGTTCCCCAACGCACCGATGACGGCGTTGATTTCGGCGCACATTAACGCGCGTAGAAAGGGAGGGGAACGGGTTTCCGTACGGCCGTTACCTATTCGTGCCGAGCACCGGAGAGCTCGCGGTGATCGCGGTGCGGGCGGTGAAGTCGGGGGACAAAGGGACTTCTCTGCTTCTCTCCGTCCCCCGACTCAGGTCACATGCGTGCGGCGTCCAGGAGGGCGGCGGCCGTGAAGAGCTCGACGCCGACCGTGATCGCCGATTCGTCGGCGTCGAAGTCGCCCTGGTGCAGGTCGCGGACCTTGTGGTCGCCCGGCATGCGCACCCCGAGCCGGGCCATGGCGCCCGGCACATGCTCCAGGTACCAGGAGAAGTCCTCGCCGCCGAGGCTCTGCTCGGTGCTCTCCACCGAGAGCGGGCCGCGCCGGGCGACCATGGCGTCCCGCAGCAGATCGGCCGCGCCGGGGGCGTTGACCACGGGCGGGACGCCCCGGATGTAGTTGATCTCGCACTTCGCGCGGTACTGGTCGGCGACCTCCTGGACGGCGCCGTGCACCAGGTCCGGCGCCTCACGCCAGGTCTTCAGGTCCAGGCAGCGCACGGTCCCGGAGAGCTCGGCGTGCTGCGGCACGACGTTCGGCGCGTGGCCCGACTCGATGCGGCCCCAGGTCACCGAGAGCCCCGAGCGGGCGTCGACCCGGCGGCCGACGAGGAAGGGCACGTCGGTGGCGACCTTGGCCGCGGCCGTCACCAGGTCGGTGGTGAGGTGCGGGCGCGCGGTGTGGCCGCCGGGACCGTCGAGCGCGATCTCCAGGCGGTCGCAGGCGGAGGTGATCGGCCCGTGCCGCAGCCCGATCCGGCCCGCGTCGACCCGGGGGTCGCAGTGCACGGCGAGGATCTTGCCCACACCTTCGAGGACGCCCGCCTTGATGGCGTCGGCGGCGCCGCCCGGCAGCACCTCCTCGGCGGGCTGGAAGATCAGCCGCACCGGGAAGGGGAGCTGCCCCTTCGCCGCGAGCCCGGCGAGGACGATGCCGGTGCCGAGCACGACGGTGGTGTGCACGTCATGGCCGCAGGCGTGGGCGCGGTCGGGCACCGTGGAGCGGTACGGCACGCCGCGCTTGGTGTCGGGGATGGGCAGCGCGTCGATGTCGGCGCGCAGGGCGAGCATCGGGCGCACGCCGTCCCACTCCCCGATGTCGCAGACGAGGCCGGTCCCCGCGGGGAGCACCCGGGGCGCGAGGCCCGCCTCCTCCAGGCGGGCCTTGAGGGCCGCGGTGGTACGGAACTCCTGGTTGCCGAGCTCCGGGTGCATGTGGAGGTCACGACGGAAGGCGGTGAGCTCGACGCGCAGCGGTTCGGGCAGCGCGCCGGGAAGTGATTCCGCGGGAGCGGACTCCGTTCCTGACACGTCGTCGGACTCCTCTTCGGACGCACGGGACATCAGTTGGTTCACCCTCTGAAGGGTAGGGCTGGGCAACGGCCAACTGACCCACGATCAACAAAAGTTCAGCCCGTTAGGGGAAGAATTTCTGGCCTCGTGGCGCATGGCCGTCGGTCGGGATGGGTAAATATTTACGCCGCCACGCAGGATGCGCGGGCCGTCCGGTGCCTGTAAGGGCGACCTCCGCGGGCGGCGGCGGCCGGGCGGTCAGCGGAACGTAACAGACGGGGAGCGGCATGTGCCGCGCCGCGCCGTCGGTCGCACCTCCCTCTCTTCCGGCTCCCGGGTACCCGTTCCGGGACGATCTCACCCAGGGCCCCGCTACGCTCCGGGGATGACTGGCATCACTGACGGCACGCAAGGCGGCGGCACCGGGGGC
>NZ_JASKYR010000248.1:0-11434 GCF_041028215.1 Streptomyces flavofungini | reverse complement strand
CGGCCGGGACCCCCGACGCCCCCGCCGTCACCCACGAGGGCGAGACGCTCACCCACGCCGAACTGGACGCGCGCTCCAGCCGCCTGGCGCGGCTGCTGATCGAGCACGGCGCGGGCCCCGAGACCCGCGTGGCCCTCGCCCTGCCCAGAACCCCCGACCTGCTCGTCGCCCTGCTCGCCGTGCTCAAGTCCGGTGCGGCCTACGTACCCGTCGACGTGCGCTACCCCGCCGACCGCATCGCCCACATGCTCACCGACGCCCGGCCGCGCCTCGTCGTGCTACGGGCGGCCGGGGCGGCCGGACTCACCCTGCCACCGGGCACGGAGCGGATCGTCATCGACGACGAGGCGGTCCGTGAGCGGGTGACGCGCCTGGGCGCCCACACCGTCACCGACGCCGAGCGCGTCCGGCCGCTGCTGCCGGGCCACCCCGCGTACGTCATCTACACCTCGGGCTCCACCGGCGTGCCCAAGGGAGTGGTCGTCGAGCACGCCAACGCGGTCAACCTCGTGGCCACGGTCGGCGAACAGTTCGGCACGGAGGGGATGTCGAGGACCCTCGCGGCCACCTCGCTCAGCTTCGACGTGCACGCCTTCGAGATGCTCACGTCGCTGGCCGTCGGCGGCCACCTGGTCCTCGTCGACGACCTCTTCGCCCTGCTGGAGCGCGGCGGCTGGGAAGGGAGCATGCTCTGCGGCGTCCCCTCGGTGCTGACGAGCGTGCTGGGCGGCGGTGACCTGGCCGTGTCGACGCGGCAGGTCGTACTCGGCGGCGAGCCGCTGTCCCGCGCTCTGGTGCGGGACTTCCAGCGGCGTGCGCCCGGCTGCGTCGTCAACAACGCTTACGGGCCCACCGAGACCACCACGTACTCCACCCTCTGGCGCAGCACGGACGGCCCGGACGACGGGAACCCGCCCATCGGACGTCCGGTGGCCAACACCCGCGTGTACGTGCTCGACCACCGGCTCCAGCCGGTGCCGGTCGGCGTGCCGGGCGAGCTGTACATCGCGGGCGCCGGGGTCACGCGCGGCTATCTGCACCGGCCGGGACGCACGGCCGAGCGGTACGTCGCCTGCCCGTACGGACCCGCGGGCGACCGGATGTACCGGACCGGGGACCGTGTGCGCCTGCGGCCCGACGGCACCCTCGACTACCTCGGCCGCCTCGACGACCAGGTGAAGATACGCGGCTTCCGCGTCGAGCCCGCGGAGGTGGAGGCCGCCCTGCTGCGGCACGCTCACATCGCCCGCGCCGCCGTGGTCGTACGGGAGGACCGGGCGGGCGACCGCAGGCTCACCGCCTACGTCGTGACCGTCGAGCCCGGCACCCCCCTCGACGTACCGGACCTGCGGCGGCACCTCGGCGCGTCCCTGCCGGAGTACATGGTCCCGGCGGCGTTCGTACGGCTGCCCCGCTTCCCGCTGACGCCCAACGGCAAGCTGGACCGGGCGGCACTGCCGGCCCCCGAGCACCAGCGGTCGGGCCGTGCCCCCCGCGGCGCCCGCGAGGAGGCGCTCAGCGCGCTCTTCGCCGAGGTGCTCGGGGTGGACGGCGTCGGTGCCGACGACGGGTTCTTCGACCTGGGCGGCCACTCGCTGCTCGCCACCCGTCTGGTGAGCCGGGTGCGCACCGCGCTGGGCCTGCGGATGTCACCCCGTACCCTCTTCGAGGCGCCGACGGTGGCCGGGCTCGCGAGCAGGCTCGACGACACCGGCAGGGAGACAGGGTTCGACGTACTGCTTCCGCTGCGCCGCGAGGGCGAGGGACGCCCGCTGTTCTGCGTCCACGCGGCAGGCGGCCTGGCCTGGCCCTACGCGCGCATGCTGCCGCACATCGACTCCCGTACACCGGTCTACGGCCTTCAGGCGCGCAGCGTGGGCGAGCCGGGCGGCGGGGTGTGCAAGCTCGACGACATGGTGCGGGACTACGCCGACGCGCTGCGCTCGGTCCAGCCGGAGGGCCCGTACCAGCTGCTCGGCTGGTCGGTCGGCGGCAACATCGCCCACGCCCTCGCCGCGCACCTGACCGACGAGGGCGAACGCGTCGCGTTCGTGGCCCTGCTCGACTCCTACCCCCCACCGGATGCGGCGGCGCTCCCGGACTCCGGCGCCCTGCTCGACGGTGTCCTCGCGGAGGTCGGCATCGCGCCCGACGGAAGCCTGTCGGAACAGATCGCCACGCTGGGCGCGCGGGCGGTCGAGGGGGTGCGCCTCGCGGCGCGCTCCGCCACCGAGGTCCTGCGGACGGTGCCGCCGCGTGCGGACATCGACCTCGTGCACTTCCGTGCCACGGCCGACGGCCCGCCCGCCGGTGCCGCCCGCGAGCGGTGGACGGCGTACGGCGAGGGCCGGTTCACCGCGTACGACATCGACTGCGATCACCACGCGATGATGGGCCCGCGACCGCTCGCCGAGATCTGCGGCGCCCTGTCCGGACATCTGACGGAGAAGGGAGCCTGACGTGCGGTCACTCGCGGAGATCGACCTCGCGGACCCCGCCGTGCACGCGGAGGAGGACCTGGCACCGGTGTGGCGGCGCCTGCGGGCGGAGGAGCCGGTGCACTGGCAGCCGGGACGGGACAGCGCTCCCGGCTTCTGGGTGCTCACGCGGTACGAGGACGTGGCCGCCGCCTACCGCGACCCGGACCGGTTCCGCTCGGACCGGGGCAACGTCCTGGAGACCCTCCTGGACGGCGGCGACGGCGCGGCCGGACTGATGCTGCCCCTGACGGAGGGCGCGCGCCACACCGAACTGCGCGGCGCCCTCATGAAGTCCTTCTCGCCCCGCGCCCTGGCCGGGGTCGTCGACAGCATCCGGACGGCCTCCCGGGAACTGATCACCGAGGCGCTGGCGCGGGGGGAGTGCGACTTCGCGCAGGACGTGGCGGGGCAACTGCCGTTGCGGGCCATCTGCGGCCTGCTCGACGTGGAGCGCGGGGACCGGCAGCACCTCCTCGACATGACGTCGTCGGCGCTGGGCTCGGAGAGCGAGCAGGGGCTGCTCCAGGACTCCTGGGTCGCCAGGAACGAGATCCTGCTCTACTTCTCCGACCTCGCCGCCCGGCGCAGGGCGGACCCGCGGGACGACATCGTCAGCCTCCTCACCCAGGTCCGGGTCGGCGGTGCCGCGCTGAGCGACGAGGAGGTGATCCTCAACTGCTACAGCCTGATCCTGGGCGGTGACGAGACCACCCGCCTCGCCCTCGTCGGCGCGGTGGCCGCGTTCCTGGACCACCCCGGTCAGTGGGAGAGCTACCGGCGCGGTGAGGTCACCACCGAGCTCGCCGTGGAGGAGGTACTGCGCTGGACCTCGCCGATCCTGCACGTGGGACGCACGGCCGGGACGGACCTCGTCGTCCACGGCCGTACGATCAGAGCGGGTGACATCGTGACGCTGTGGAACGCCTCGGCCAACCGCGACGAGGCCGTCTTCGACGCACCCGACCGGTTCCGTCTCGACCGGACTCCGAACCGCCATCTGACGTTCGCCCACGGCACCCACTTCTGCCTGGGCGCCTTCCTGGCCAGGGCCGAGATCGGGGCCGTGCTGAACGACCTGCGCGAGCTGGTGGCGGACATGGGCGCGGCGGGGCCCGCCCGGCGGATCTACTCCAACTTCCTCGGCGGCCTCGTCTCCCTGCCGCTCAGCTGGCGGGCGGGGCCGCCCGGCGCAGCAGCAGGGTGACGAAGCCCAGGGTGCCCCGGTAGCCGTGCAGCCAGGCGGCGCGGTGCGCGTCCGCCGCCTCCATGGCCTGGCCGTGGTCGGGGTGTCCGGGATGGTCCAGGGCCCACCGGGCCACGGAGCCGGTCCAGGACCACTCGTAGTCGTCCCACTCCTGCTGGGTGCTGACGTGTCCGTAGAGGGGCACCCACCCCTCGGCCATGACGTGGTCCACCGTCGTCGCGAGGTCGTCGTACTCGTCGGCGGCGAACCCGGCGTCGAGAGTGCGCCGGTCGGGTGCGCGCTCCCAGAAGCAGTCCCCGAGGAGCACGCAGCCGTCCGGGGCGAGGTGGCCGTCGGCGGCCTTCAGCGTGGGCAGCAGCCCGCCGAAGGCGTGACTGGCGCCGATGCTGAGCACCAGGTCGTAGCGGTGCGGCGAGACGAACTCCGCGGCGTCCTCGGCGTGCAGCGCGATGTGCTCACCCAGCCCCGCCCGGTCGACGGCGCGGCGGGCGGCGGCGATGGTCTCGGGGTCGTTGTCCACTCCGTCGGCGCGGAGACCGGGCCGGGCGTCCTGTGCGCGCAGCAGCCAGGTGCCCGACCCGCATCCCAGGTCCAGGAGCCGGGCGTCGCCGTCCGGCAGGGCCCGGTCCAGGAGGGTGTGGACGGAATCGTCGCTCAGCGGGGCCGCGATGGGGTGACGGGTGTGTGCGATGGAGCTGATCTGTCGGCGGTGCATGGCGGCATCCTGCACGCCGCCGCCCGCCGGGGCCGCGAGGCGCTCCGCGGCCGGGGGCAGGGTGACCCGATGGTGTGATGGTACGGACCGGCTCCCGCACCGCGTCAGCCGTCGGGGCGGCTCGACGCGGCGGGTGCCGTGCCGGTGACCGTCAGACGAGTGCGCGGCCGTGCGAGGCGTACCGGCGGCCCGCGGCCCGGCGCAGGTCCGCCAGTACGTTGATGCGGCGCAGCCAGCGGTCGGTGCCGTCGTAGCGCGCGGTGAAGGGGCGGCGTCCGTGGACCGCGCGCATGTTGTCCACGATGAGGAGGTCGCCGGGGGCGAGGACCACGTCGCGCAGCTTCGCGTCGAAGGCGGCGATCACCGCCTCCAGGGCCGCCGCGGCGGAGGCGTCCAGGTCCTTGGGCATGAACGCGGGGTCGATCCGGACGAACGGGGCGTCCCTGTCGCCGGAGAGGATCGCCGTGCGCCGGGGACTCTCGTTCATCTCGGCGATCTTCTCGAACGCCTCCTTGACCCAGCTGGCCTCGCCCATCCCGGTGGTCTCGCTGTTGAAGGCCGCGGTGTGCGACTCGTCAGGCAGGATGACGAAGCGCTCCTGGAACAGCAACTCCCGGACCTCCGGGTCCACTTCGATGTCCTGCACCGGAGCGAACGTGGTGGGGACCCGGTCGTGGTTGCGCAGCCCGATCAGCATGATCCAGTCGGCCCGCAGCGGGTGGAAGGCGTCTTCGTTGTGCCACTCCAGGTTGGTGGTGGAGCTGGACCCGAGCTGCTGGTACTCATGGCCCTTGATGGGGAAGACGTCGAGGGCCATGCGCCCGCGCTGCTGGGTGAGGTAGGAGACGGGATCACCCATCAGGGAGCCGATCAGGAGCAGCAGCGCCGTGGCCCGCGCCGCCTCGGGGCCGGTCGGCTCGCTCGCGTAGCTGGTCGGGGTGGGTCCGACCAGGCTCTCGTCGATCGGGAGATTGGACAGGACGAGGCCGCCGTACGGCCGGCCCGTCAGCCGGAAGTCGATCAGCTGTGCCCGGACCCTGGCTGGCACCTCGTGCGCGGCGAGGGCTATGTGGTCGAGTCGGTCCTCCAGCGGAGTGTCACCGGCCGCGTCCAGCAGGCTGTCGGCCAGCTCCTTGATCTCCGCGCGCTCCTCGTCGGTCAGCTTCAGGCAGGGCGATCCGTCGTCCGGGCGCAGCGGCAGCTCGCCCACGGCTCGGGGACTCGACAGGTTCATCGACGTGCTCTCCTCGTTGCATCAGGTGGGTGATGGAGGCCGCTCGTCCGTCTCGGCGACCCGGTGTCCTGCGGTGCGCAGCAGCCCGACGGCGAGGCCGAGCCGGTTCTCCGGCACCAGCACCATGTCGGCGTGGTGGGTGGAGGCGACGAAGACGGGCACGCCGCCCGCCGCGAGCGGCGCGAGCAGACCGGCCAGCATGCCCGGTACGTCCAGGCCGTGTGCGGTGCCGCCGCTGTAGAGGGGTGCCCATGTCTCCCCGTCGGCCCCGGTCCGGCCCGGTCGCGCCGGACGCACCACGGTCAGGCCCTCCGGTGCGCGGACCGCGCAGAGCCAGTCGTCCGTGGGAGCCGTGTCCTGGTCGAGCAGGCTGATCACGTATCGGCCGGGGAGCGTGCGGACGCTCTGCGAAAACACGGTGGGAGACCTGCCCTTCGACGGTGCGATCCGCTGGAATGCGCAGCTTCTAGTCGGGCGTCGGCCGCAGTGCGGCGGCTGAAACATCTGAAATGGAGATACCGATGGCTATCACCACACCCCGTCCATCGGCCCATCCATCAGCAGACAATGCCAGAGTGGCGATTGATCAGCAAGACGACCTGGAAGGGGAATTGAAGACTCCGGCGGCAAAGGGAAAGGGAAGGAAAAGGATTCGATACTTCCTTGACGTCCATGATCAGCCTTGCAGTATCGTGCGGCACCCAATAAGGGAATGGCTCTTGACTCACCGCATACCGGATTACGTCCCGTATTCGAGCGGCGGCGCGATCCAATGTTTCGGCGCCGGAAAGCGGTAATGCCGCCCCCGCTCAGGGGTGCAGCTCGACGGGAAGGCTGCTGACACCGCTCAGGAAGTTGGAGTAGAAGCGCCCCACTGGGGCGGTCACCTCCGCCCGCCCCACCCGCGCCCGCAACGCCGCGAAGAGCGCGCTCAGTTCCACCCGCCCGAGCTGGGCGCCCACGCAGAAGTGCGGGCCGAAGCCGAAACTGACGTGGCGGTTCGGCCGGCGCCCGCCGTCGAAGGCCTCCGGGGCGGTGAAGACGCTCTCGTCGTGGTTGGCCGAGGTGTTCCACAGCGTCACCACGTCCCCCTCGGCGATCCGCCGCCCGCCGAGCTCGGTGTCGCGCAGCGCCGTACGCCCCACGTGGATCGCGGGAGTCGTCCACCGCATGACCTCCTCGACCAGCAGCTCGACCGGGATCTCCCCGCTCTTGAACCGCGCCCACTGCTCGGGGTGTTCGATCAGGGCGAGAAGTCCGCCGACCATACCGAGCCGGGTGGTCTCGTCGCCGCCGAGCACGAGGCTGTAGCAGTTGAAGACGATCACGTCGTCGCGCAGCGGACTGCCGTCGAGTTCGCTGGTGGTCAGCATGCTCACCAGATCGTCCAACGGCGCGGACCGCAGCCGCCTGGCGTGCTGGGAGAAGTAGACGAGGATCTCGCTCTGCGCCAGTTGCGCGTCGCGCGCGGTCTGCCCCGGCGCCTCCGAGCCGAGGGCGGAGTTCGCGAGCTTCATGATGTACTCGCTGTCGGCGTCGGGCACACCGAGCAGCTCACAGATCGCGGCGATCGGGATGTGGGCCGCGACGTCCTTCATGAAGTCGCAGCGCCCGCGCTCCACGGCCCGGGTCACCAGCTTCCGCGTCGCCGCACGGGTCGACTCCCCGAGCCGGTCGAGGAGTTCGGGGGAGAACCCCCGCTGCACGAGGCGCCGCACGCCGCGGTGCTGCTCGCCGTCCGAGACCGCGAGCATCCGGCCCGACGACGAGTCGCCGCCGTGCAGCAGGGTGTCCATGACGTTGCCCGAGGCGGAACCGAAGTCCTGCGGCCGACGGTAGGCGTCCATCACGTCGGCGTGCCGTGCGACCACCCAGAACCCTTGCTGGCCCGGCACATGGCCGTGCCAGGAGACGGGCTCCTCCGCGCGCTTGCGGCGCCAGAACTCGGTGAGGTCGAACTCCGCGTGTACGGAGGGGTCGGCCAGGTTCACCGCGTACGGGTCGGCGGGCCGGGGCCGCTGCCGCGTGGGCTGCCCGACGCTCATCCGATCGCCCCCTCACCGGCCGGCGCCTCACTGGCCGCCGGTTCGAACCGGAAGCCGCCGAACCCCGCCACCGCGGGGGTCCGCGGGACCGGCGCGCCGCCGTCGAATCGCTGCCACGGCGTGGCGGGATCGCTCGCGAGCGCCTCCAGGACGAGCCGCCACCGGTCAAGGAGCAGCCGGGCGGTGTCCTCGTGGTAGAGGTCGCTGTCGTACTGGAGGATCAGGGTGAGTCCGTCGCGGTGCTCGCAGCCCTGGAACGACAGGTCGCAGAGGCCGGAGTCCAGCGGCACGACCCGGCCCGAGAGGGTAAGTCCGGGCGCGGTGCCCGCTTCGCTCTGGCCGTAGCACGTCACGAACACGTCGAAGAGGGCGTTGCGCAGCGGCTCGGCCGGCACCGCGAGGCGGTCCACCACGTGGTGGAAGGGCAGGCGCGCGTGGTCGATCGCCGCGTGCATCTGCTCCGCCACCCCGCTCACCAGCTCCGCGAGGGAGGCGGGCCGCAGCCGCAGCCGCAGGGCCGTGGAGTTGGCCCCGTTGGTGAGGTGCTCGGACAGGCCGAGCTGGCCCCGCAGATTGACCGGCGTGCCGAGGCAGATGTCGTCGTTGCCCGTCGACTGCCGCAGTACGACGGCCACGGCGGCGGCCAGCGGCGCCACCAGGCCGGTGCGGGCCTGCCGCGCGACATCGCGCAGGGCCGTGGTGGGACCGGCGCCGAACTCGACCTGGACGGCCGTGGTGCGTGCGCCGCCCGGCCGGGACCGGGGCCGGTCCACGGGCAGCGGCAGCGCGGCCGGCGCGGGCGTCAGGACCGAGCGCCAGTGGTCGAGCTGTGCGTCGAAGGCGCCGTCGGCCAGCAGCCGGGACTCGCTCCTGCCGATGGCCAGCGGGTCGTTGGCCAGGGGCGGCAGCGCGTCCGCGGCGCCTTCGTAGGCGGCCACCAGGTCGCGGGTGAGGACGTCGATCCCCGGACCGTCGCTCACGATGTGATGGCAGACCGTCAGGAGGCGGTGGGAGCCGCCGGGCAGCCGGAACAACGTGGTGAGCAGGGCCGGGCCGTGCGCCAGGTCGATGGTGCGGTTGGCGCGCAGGCGGACCTCCTCCGCGCACGCCGCCTCCGGATCGGCCGATGAGCGCAGGTCGACCACGTCCAGCGGCAGCGCAGGACCGTCGAGCGAGACGTGCGGAGCGCCCTTCACCTCGCGCACGGTGGCCCGCAGCATCGGATGCCGCAGCCGGACCGCGGCAAGCGCGGCAAGGAGCCGGTCGGTGTCGACGGCGCCGCCGCAGGTGAACAGCGTCGGTACGTTGTAGGCGGCGTCGTCCTCCGGCCGTGCCTGGCGCAGCAGCCACTGCCAGGCCTGTACGGGGAGCAGCCCGGCCTCGCCCTCGGCGGCGGCACGCGGCGCAGGAGCCTCGGCGGCCGGTGCGGTGGCGGTGATGAGTCCGGTGAGGCGCTCGGTGAGGGTGCCCGGGGTGGGGTTCTCGAAGAGGTCTCGGGCGCGGATGTCGGTCCCGTAGGTCTCGTTGAGGCGGGCGGCGATCTCCGCGACACCGAGACTGTGGCCTCCGGAGGCGAAGAAGTCCTGGTCCGGCGCGATGGCGGGGATGTTGAGCACGGCGGCGAAGACGGCGCTGACCTCGGCGAGGACGTCGCCGTCCGGCTCCGTGCCCGCCGCGTCGGCCGCCGCGTCGGGCGATGCAGCCGTGGCCGCCGGGCCCTCGGGCAGCGCCCGCAGCGCGAGCACCGCACGGTCGATCTTGCCGTTCGGGGTGTACGGGACCTCGGTGAGCGGCACGAACGCGCTCGGGATCATGTAGTACGGCAGCGTGTCGGCCAGGAGCTCGCGCAGTTCGGCGGCGGACGGCAGGACGGCGCCGGGCAGCGGGATCAGATGGGCGACCAGGAGCCGCTCCCCGCTGGTCTCGTGGACCACGGCGATCGCGGTGCCGATGCCGGGCAGCGCGCCGAGCACCGTCTCCACCTCGCCCAGCTCCACGCGGAAGCCGCGCAGCTTGACCTGGTTGTCCTTGCGGCCGCGGAAGTCGATGGCACCGTCCGGGCGGAAGCTGGCCAGGTCACCGGTGCGGTACAGGGTGCGGTCGCCGTCGAGTTCGGGCCGTACGACGAATTTGGCGGCGGTCGCCTCCGGCTGCCCCGCGTACCCGGCCCCGACCCCCAGGCCGCCGATGAACAGCTCACCGACCGCGCCGGGCGCGGCATGGCCTCCCCACGGGTCGAGCAGCCACATACGGAGGTTGGTCATCGGCCGCCCGATCGAGGGGGCGGGCTCGGGGGCGCCGGCGTGGCAGTGGTGCCAGGACTGAAGGGCGGTGGCCTCGGTGGGCCCGAAGGCGTAGATCATGTCGCGGCCGGGCTGCCAGCGGTCGACGAGGTCCTGGCTGAACAGCTCGCCCGCGGTGATGACGGTGCGGATACCGGGGAAGTCCTCGGGGTCGAGGCGGATCAGCAGCGGGGAGAACGGGAAGAAGGTGTCGGCCTCCGTCTCCCGTACACACGCCGCTAGACCCTTCGCCGAGATCAGCTCGTCGTCGAAGGGCACCACCGCGGCGCCCGCGTAGAGCGGCGCCAGCAGTTCCCAGACGTTGGCGTCGAAGCCGGGGCTCGCCAGGCTCAGCGAACGCCGTCCGGGGCCGAGGCCGAACTGACGGGCGGACACGTGCATCAGGTTGCGCAGACCGATCTCACGGATCTCGACGCCCTTGGGCACGCCGGTCGAGCCGGATGTGTGCATGACGTAGACCACCGAGTCCGGCGCGACCGCCACGGGCCACGCGCCGCCCGCGCGGGGTGTCCCCGCGGGCAGATCCAGGCTGACCGGGATGCGGCGGGCCTCGGGCAGCAGGTGGTGGGTGGCCGCCGTGGTGAGGACGACCGGGGCGGCGCCGCGGACGATCTGCTCGATCCTGGCCTTGGGGTAGGCGGGGTCGACGGGCACGCACACGATTCCGGCCCCGAGGGCCGCCGTCCAGGCGACCACGAGTTCGGCGGAGCGGGGGAGACAGACGTAGACCGAGTCGCCCCGCCGGACCCCCGCGTCGGCCAGACGGTCCGCCACCGCACGCGCCAGCTCCTGGAGCCTGCCCCGGCTGAGCGTCCGGTCGCGGGTGATGACCGCGGGGGCCTCGGCGTCCCGCTCGGCGAGTGCGGCGATGGCCTGGGCGACCGTGAACTCCGGCACGTCGCCGTCGGTGTCGTTGAGCTCCACGACCAGGCGGCGGTGCTCGTCGGCGGTCAGGAACGGCAGGTGCGCCAGCGGGGCCCGTGCGGCGTCGGGATCGCCGAGCCGCCTGGCGACACGCAGCAGGATGTCGGCGAGGCGCTCCGGGGCGGCGGTGCGCGCCCAGGCGGGACCGGCCGTGACATGCACGCCGTCCCGACCGGAAGCCAGCCGTACGAAGAGGTCCGGGTCGGCCGGGACGGGGCAGTCCCCGCTGAGGTCGAGCAGCCGGGCGCTCTCGGTGGACGGCGCCGGTTCGGCGCGCGCCAGGGCGGACGCGGTGGCTTCGAGGAGGGTGGCCGACACGGCGGATGCGTCGGTGCTCACCCGGATCGTACGGGCGGCACCGTCCTGCCACACCGTCAGGAGCTGATCGGCGTCGCCGTCGAAGTGGCCGAGGACGGCGAGGGTCGCGGCGATCAGAACGTCGGGTTCCGGAACCGTCCAGCCTTCCGGAGCAAGTGCCGTCGGCTCGGCAGAAGTCATGGCGGGATCCTTTCGGTGCGCGGTGTGGGGC
>NZ_JASKYR010000247.1:0-10185 GCF_041028215.1 Streptomyces flavofungini | reverse complement strand
GGAGTCGGTGCGCGCCGAGACGCGCAACGCCCACCGCGCGTACGAGAGCCTCGGCTGCGACATCCTCGCGATGGTCACCAACCGGGTCGCCCCCGCCGACCGCGACGAGATCCACGCGCTGCTCGCCGCCGACCTGCCCGTGCGCAGCTACGTCCTGCCGGACGAGCCCGCGCTCTCAGCGCCGACGGTCGCCCAGATCACCCACGCCCTCGGCGGCCGGGTGCTGCTCGGCGACGACTCCGGGCTCGCCCGCGACGCGCTCGACTTCGTCTTCGGCGGCGCCATGCTGCCGACGTTCCTGAACGCCCTGACCCCGGGCTGCCTCGTCGTCACCCCCGGCGACCGCGCCGACCTGGTCGTGGGCTCGCTCGCCGCGCACAGCGCGGGGACCCCGCCCATCGCGGGCGTCCTGCTGACCCTGAACGAACAGCCGGGCCAGGAGATCCTCACCCTCGCCGACCGCCTCGCGCCCGGTACCCCGGTCGTCGCCGTCTCGGGCGGCTCCTTCCCGACGGCGGCCGAGCTGTTCGCCCTGGAGGGCAAGCTCAACGCCGCGACCCCCCGCAAGGCGGAGACCGCCCTCGGCCTCTTCGAGCGGTACGTCGACACCGCCGACCTGCTGAAGCGGGTCTCGGCGCCGAGCAGTGACCGCCTCACGCCGATGATGTTCGAGCACAAGCTTCTGGAGCAGGCCCGCTCCGACCGCCGCCGCGTGGTGCTGCCCGAGGGCACGGAGGAGCGGGTGCTGCGCGCCGCCGACGTACTGCTGCGCCGGGGCGTCTGCGACCTGACGCTGCTCGGCCCGGTCGAGCAGATCCGCAAGAAGGCGGCCGACCTCGGGGTGGACCTCGTCGACTCCGAGCTGATCGACCCGCAGACCTCGGAGCTGCGGGACCGTTTCGCCGCGAAGTACGCCGAGCTGCGGGCCCACAAGGGCGTCACCGTCGAGCTCGCCCACGACGTGGTGGCCGACGTGAACTACTTCGGCACCCTGATGGTCCAGGAGGGCCTCGCCGACGGCATGGTCTCCGGCTCGGTGCACTCCACCGCCGCGACGATCCGCCCCGCCTTCGAGATCATCAAGACGAAGCCCGAGGCGTCGATCGTCTCGTCCGTCTTCTTCATGTGCCTCGCCGACAAGGTCCTGGTGTACGGCGACTGCGCCGTCAACCCCGACCCGGACGCCGAGCAGCTCGCGGACATCGCGGTGCAGGCGGCGGGCACGGCCGAGCAGTTCGGCGTGGACCCGCGGATCGCGATGCTCTCGTACTCCACGGGCACCTCGGGTTCGGGCGCCGACGTCGACAAGGTGCGCGAGGCCACCGAGCTGGTGCGCGCGAGCCGCAGCGACCTCAAGGTCGAGGGGCCGATCCAGTACGACGCCGCCGTCGAGCCCTCGGTCGCCGCGACCAAGCTGCCCGACTCCGATGTCGCGGGCCAGGCGAGCGTGCTGATCTTCCCCGACCTGAACACCGGTAACAACACCTACAAGGCCGTGCAGCGGTCGGCCGGCGCCATCGCCGTCGGCCCGGTCCTCCAGGGCCTGCGCAAGCCGGTGAACGACCTGTCCCGCGGCGCGCTCGTGCAGGACATCGTCAACACCGTCGTCATCACGGCGATCCAGGCCCAGGCCCAGACGCCGCCCCCGGCCACCTCCTGACCCCGACAGAAAGCCTCTCCACCGTGACCGCCTCTCGCGTACTCGTCCTCAACTCCGGTTCCTCCTCGGTGAAGTACCAGCTCCTCGACATGCGGGACCGCTCGCGGCTCGCCATGGGCCTGGTCGAGCGGATCGGCGAGGGCAGTTCACGGCTCACGCACACGCCGCTGACCGGCAGCGGTGCCGAGCCGCGCGAGCGCGAGGAGCGCATCGCCGACCACGCGGCGGCCCTGAAGGCCGTCGCCGAGGAGCTGTCCGCCGACGGCCTCGGCCTGGACTCCCCCGAGCTGGCCGCGATCGGCCACCGGGTGGTCCACGGCGGTCTGAAGTTCACCGAGCCGACCGTGGTGACGGACGAGGTGCTCAAGGAGATCCAGCGCCTGGTGCCGGTCGCCCCGCTGCACAACCCCGCCAACATCACCGGCATCCGCACCGCCCAGGCGCTCCGCCCCGACCTGCCGCAGGTCGCGGTCTTCGACACCGCGTTCCACACGACGATGCCGGAGTCCGCCGCGCGCTACGCGATCGACGTGGCCACCGCCGACCGGCACCGCGTACGCCGCTACGGCTTCCACGGCACCTCGCACGCCTTCGTCTCGCGCGCCGCCGCCAAACTGCTCGGCAAGGCCCCCGAGGACGTCAACGTGATCGTGCTGCACCTGGGCAACGGCGCGTCCGCGTCGGCGGTGCGCGGCGGCAGGTGCGTGGACACCTCCATGGGGCTCACGCCGCTCGAAGGGCTCGTGATGGGCACGCGTGCCGGCGACGCCGACCCGGCGGTCATATTCCATCTGGCCCGCGTCGGCGACATGGGCATCGACGAGATCGACGACCTGCTGAACAAGAAGAGCGGTCTCGTCGGACTCTGCGGCGACAACGACATGCGCGAAATCCGGCGCCGGATCGACGCGGGCGACGAAGCGGCCTCACTCGCCTTCGACATCTACATCCACCGTCTCAAGAAGTACATCGGCGCCTATTACGCCGTGCTCGGCCGGGTGGACGCCGTGGTGTTCACCGCGGGCGTCGGCGAGAACGCGGCGTCGGTGCGGGAGGCGGCCGTGGCGGGCCTTGAGGAGCTGGGCCTCGCGGTGGACGGCGCGCTCAATTCCGTACGATCCGACGAACCCCGGCTCATTTCGCCGGAGTACGCGCGCGTGGCCGTCGCCGTCGTTCCCACGGACGAGGAACTGGAGATAGCGAACCAGACTTACGCCCTGGTCAGTGACGCGGAAAAGGCGTGAATCGGAATTCGGCCCCGGCCCGCAACGCCTGAGCGCACTTCCGCCCATTTGTAGATTCCACCAGACGGAATATTCCGACGCGAAACAAACCGATAGGATCGTCCCCATGCGCCGTTCCAAAATCGTCTGCACGCTGGGCCCCGCCGTCGACTCCGAAGAGCAGCTCGTCTCGCTGATCGAGGCCGGCATGAACGTGGCCCGCTTCAACTTCAGCCACGGCACCCACGCCGAGCACCAGGGGCGGTACGACCGCGTCCGCTCGGCCGCCGAGAAGACCGGCCGTGCCGTCGGCGTCCTCGCCGACCTCCAGGGCCCGAAGATCCGTCTGGAGACCTTCGCCGAGGGACCCGTCGAGCTGGTGCGGGGTGACGAGTTCACCATCACCACCGAGGACGTGCCCGGTGACAAGTCGATCTGCGGCACCACCTACAAGGGGCTGCCCGGCGACGTCTCCAAGGGCGACCAGGTCCTCATCAACGACGGCAACGTAGAGCTGCGCGTCGTCGAGATCGACGGACCGCGGGTGAAGACGATCGTCGTCGAGGGCGGCGTCATCTCCGACCACAAGGGCATCAACCTGCCCGGCGCGGCCGTGAACGTGCCCGCGCTCTCCGAGAAGGACATCGAGGACCTGCGCTTCGCCCTGAAGATGGGCTGCGACATGGTCGCCCTGTCCTTCGTGCGCGACGCCAACGACGTCAAGGACGTCCACAAGGTGATGGACGAGGAGGGCCGCCGGGTCCCCGTCATCGCCAAGGTGGAGAAGCCGCAGGCCGTCGCCAACATGGAGGGCGTCGTCGCGGCGTTCGACGCCGTGATGGTGGCGCGCGGTGACCTCGCCGTCGAGTATCCGCTCGAAAAGGTCCCGATGGTGCAGAAGCGCCTCGTGGAGATGTGCCGCCGCAACGCCAAGCCGGTGATCGTCGCGACCCAGATGATGGAGTCGATGATCACCAACTCGCGTCCTACGCGCGCCGAGGCCTCGGATGTCGCCAACGCGATCCTGGACGGCGCGGACGCGGTCATGCTGTCCGCCGAGTCGAGCGTCGGCGCGTACCCGATCGAGACCGTCAAGACGATGTCGAAGATCGTCCAGGCGGCCGAGGAGGAGCTGCTCTCCAAGGGCCTCCAGCCGCTCGTGCCCGGCAAGAAGCCGCGTACGCAGGGCGGTTCCGTGGCCCGCGCGGCCTGCGAGATCGCCGACTTCCTCGACGCCAGGGTCCTGGTCGCCTTCACCAAGTCCGGTGACACCGCCCGCCGCCTGTCCCGCTACCGCGCGGCCCAGCCGATCCTGGCCTTCACCACCGACGAGTCGACCCGCAACCAGCTCACGCTGAGCTGGGGCGTGGACACCTACGTCGTGCCGCACGTCGACAACACCGACGCGATGGTCGACCTGGTGGACGCCGAGCTGATCAAGCTCAACCGCTTCAACGACGGCGACACCCTCGTCATCACCGCGGGCTCGCCCCCCGGCGTCCCCGGCACCACCAACATGGTCCGGGTGCACCACCTGGGCGGCAACGGCAACGGCCGCGACTGATCCGGTCGGCCGCACCCGTACCAACGCCGAGGGCGCCCCCTTGTCCCAAGGGGGCGCCCTCGGCGCTTTCGCGGCTCCCGGTGGCCGGGGGGTCAGCCGGTGATCGACTGATGCAGGCCGGGGATCGTGAGGTTCCCGCCGAACTGGCCCGCCTGCTGCACGGTCACGTCCGTGAAGTAGATCAGCGGGATGTTCAGCGGCGGCGGGTGCTCGGGGTCGAAGGTGATCGGGATGAGCCCGAACAGCTTGCCCGAGATCCGCTCGGTGTACATCGTGGTCTCCCCGCCCCTGATGGTGGACGTGGAGCCCTTGGCCGCCTCGACGTGGTACTTCTTGCCGGCCGGTCCCTCGACGATCTGGTGCAGATCACCGATGTCGGTGTTCTGCACGACGTACTTCAGCGCCTGCTTGGTCTTGCCGTTGGGCATCGTCAGGTTCACGACGCCCTGGTAGTCGGCGCCCTTGAGCGTCAGCGAGCTGGCTTCCAGGTGCCAGGGCTGGTTCGGGATCGGGACGGGCGTCTGCTCGCCCTTGCCGTCGACCTTCTTCTCGACCACGCACGGGAACGGCTTCTTGCCGTTCTCGTCCGGCGCCATCGGGTCCTCGGCCTCGGCCCCTTCCTTGTCCTCGGCGTCCCCGGCGTCCCCGGCCGCGTCCTTCGCCGCGTCCGCGCCCCTCTCCACCCCGTCCTTGAGACCGTCCCCGACCTTGCCGACCGTGTCCTCGACGGGCTTGGTGACCTTGTCCGTCGTGTCCTTGACCGGGTCGTCGGAGGAATCGGTCTCCTCGGAGCCGGAGTCCTCGGAACCGGACTTCTCGGAGCCGGACTTCTCGGAGCCGGACTTCTCGGAGCCGGAGGTGCTGGGCGCCGGACTCCCGGACTCCTTCTCCTGCTCCTTCTCCTGCTCCTTCTCCTCCTGCTCCTTCTTGTCGTCGGGCGTGAAGGCGTCCTTCAGGGCGTCACCGAGACCCAGCGGGTCCCAGGGGTTCCTGGTCTCGGTGGGCTCGGGCTCGGATGTGCCGTTCCTCTCCTCGGCGCCCGCCCCGTCGGCGGACGGCTCGGCGGAGGGCTCGTCCTTGGCCTCGTCCCCGTCCCCGCTCCTGTCCCCGGTGGCGGGCGACTCGGTCGTGGAGGGCTTCCCCTCGCCCTGCGCGCCGTCGCCCTCGCCGTCCTTGTCCTCGTCGGACGCCTTGTCCCCGGCATCCTTCTCGGCGTCCTTCTCGGCGGCTTCCCGGGCTGCCTTCTCCTCGGCCTCTTCCTTCGCCTTGTCGGCGTCCTTGGCCGCCTCGTCCTCCGCGTCCTTGTCGGGCGCGGTGACGCAGGGGCCGTCCTGGAAGGGGTTGTCGGGGACTCCGGGCTTCGCCTGCGCGAGCGTCGGGGTCAGGCCCATGCCCATCAGGACCGCGGTGGGCATGGCCGCGATGGCTATCGCCTTGCCCGCCGGTACCTGGAGCCGGGTCAGCAGCGGCTTTCTGGGAGCCGCGTGGCGCGGCCCGGTTCTCGCACGAGGCTCCCCCGCGGAGCTCTCGTGGTGCACCTCGTCAGCCGGCACGGTGCCTCCCGTTCGTCCCGTTCGTCGGGCTCGTTCCTGACAGATCGTCCTGTGCGCCGCTCACCCCACCCGCGGCCGCCGCGGCGGGAGCCTCGGGCGCCCCGTCCTGCACGGGGTCGCCGGACCCCTGGGTCCCGCGTCCCCTCGCGGGCTCACCGGCAGGCCTTGCGGCCGCCCAGGAGACGCCGAGGGCGCCACCGATCAGGGCGAGCAGGAAGCCGATGACGAAACCGCCGAAGTTGGACACCACAAGGGAGACCAGGGCGAGCAGGATCGCCGCGACGCCCGCGAAGATCCGGGAGTGCGGCTGGAACCACATGGTCAGGCCGAGCACGACCAACAGCACACCGATGATCAGCGATCCGGCGCCGGCGGTGGTCGCCATCCGGATCGTCATCGAGCCGAGCGTGAGGTTCGCGTACGGGAAATACATGATCGGGATGCCGCCGAGAAGAGTCAGCAGACCACCCCAGAACGGGCGCTGACCGCGCCACCCTCGGAACGATCGGCGCATCCGGCCGAGCTTGTCGCCCAGTCCCACTTGCGCTTCGGCGCTCATGTCGTACAGCTCCTCGGGAATGGCGTTGGTTCTGTGTGTCGTGCGGATTCGGGCACGGGGACGGCTCCGTCAAGTGCCGTCGCGCCCCCGCGCCCGGCCGTTCATCGCATCGAGTGCGTACCGAACTGCGTACGACCTACTCGGGCGGCTATCGCCCTAGTAGCACTCGTGCTTGCCCTTCTTGACCGACATGCCGAGGCCAGAGAGCTTGAAGGTGCCGGCGGTGGTCGCCCACGCACGCTGCTTGACGTCGGTGAACTTCACCGACTCCGCCTGCTGCGCGAACGAGTCCGGGGCGTACTTGTCGCCCTTGCTCGGACCCGGCCCCTTGGTGGTCTGGTCGACCGAGACGCCGATGTCCACCTTGTTGAAGGTCGCGTTGGCCTGCAGGTCATCGGCGTCGATGTAGAGCTTCTTGGCCTTGACCTTCGGACCGCCCTCGCCACCGGCCTTGAGGGTCATCGACACATCGCCGAAGACCGGGACCGGTACGACCACGGACTGGCAGAGGTTGGTGATCGTGGCCTCATCGAGACCGACGACGGCGACCGGGTGGGCACCCGACTTACCGCTGTCGAGAGCTCCGTACTGGACGAATCCCGTACCGTTGAGCTCCTTCGCAGTCACCTTGAACTGCTGACCGGACACACTGAACGATGCCGCGAGCGCACCCTGGGACAGGGCGACGCCTATCGCGGCTGTCGCCGCGACGCTCGGCACCATGACCACGGCGAACCGCTTCCATCTGGTTCCGCCACGAGCCACGGACTCCATGACTTTCCTCCTTCTCGGACGTACATCTCCGGCCCTGGCTGCTCCCGTTCGGGCGGCTCAGCCGGGCAGGGATGGGAGAAGTGCTACGTCCTCGGGAAGGAGAGCGCCCGATTCGCAGGGCGCTTACCGCACCACACATCACCGGCGATCACCCCCGAGCGACAACCACTGGTCGCGCCTGACGCATCACGCACAACCTCAAGGACAGGCCCTGCCGGGACGGCAGAGACCCCCCTGTCCCAGACCGGCGACGGCGTCACCGGTCTGCTCGGTGGGGACCCTGGGACCCCGCTCCCCGAGTGGCTGTCGGGGCTGCGGGTTCATTGGACCGAGCGTCGCCGATCGTGGTGCATTCTCGGCCCCTGCACAAGGGGGTTCGTTACTCGCTGGTAACGGGCGGATAACCGGGCTGCGGCCAGTCGGTATCGGTCGGCCACGGACGGTGGCTCAAAAGGCGGGTGCGAATCGGCACTTAAGCGGGCGAACCCGCCCACAGGGCTGGTGATGCCTTACTGGCAGTAACAGTGGCCGCGTTTACCAAGTTTTGGTAAAGCGCGGCCACTGTGTGCCCTGAGGACGAAGTTTTCACTCCGGCATCACAAGCCCCGGCGTTTAGCGACTGGTCAGCGGAGGCGGGGCCGGGGGCGGGCCTTGAGCGGGCCCCCGGCAAGTCCGGATCCGGCCGGATTCGCGTCGGCGGAGTCCGGCTTCCCCTCCGAAGGCGTCGGCCGAGTCCGGCTTCCTCTGCGAAGACGTCGGCCGAGTCCGGCTTCCCCTCAGAAGAGGTCGCGCGGAGTCGGGCTTCCCTCAGAAGAGGACGCGCGGAATCGGGCTTTCCTCAGAAGAGGACGCGGGCGAGGGCCGTGCGCGAGGCGATCACGCGCGGGTCGTCGCCGCCGACGACCTCGAAGAGTTCGAGCAGGCGCACGCGCGCCTTGTCGCGGTCGTCGCCCGCCGTGCGGCGCACCGTGTCGATGAGCCGCCCGAAGGCGTCCTCCACATGGCCGCCCACGAGGTCCAGGTCGGCGGCGGCGATCTGCGCGGGCACGTCGGCCGGCTTCTCGGCCGCTTCCTTGCGGACCTGCTGCGGGTCGAGGTTCTGCACGCGCTGGAGCAGTTCGGCCTGGGCGAGGCCGAGCTTGGCCTCGGTGTTGGCCGGGTCGTCGCTGAGCACGTTCCTGTACGCCTGTACGGCACCGTCGAAGTCGCCCGCGTCCAGCGCCTGGACGGCCGCTTCGAGCAGGGCGTCGTACGGTCCCGCCGGAGCCTCCGGCGCCTCGGCGGGCTCCTGGTCCCCGGCCGCGGGGTCGACCGCGAGGCCGGTCAGACCGAAGCGCTCCTCGCCGACCTGGATGAGCTGGTCCAGGGTCTGACGGATCTGGGCCTCGGGGGCCGCGCCCTGGAAGAGCGGCAGCGCCTGCCCGGCGACCACCGCGAAAACGGCCGGAATCCCCTGGACCCCGAACTGCTGCATCAGCATCTGGTTCGCGTCGACGTCGATCTTGGCGAGGAGGAAACGGCCGTTGTACTCCTGCGCCAGCCGCTCCAGAAGAGGGCTGAGCTGCTTGCACGGCTCGCACCACTCGGCCCAGAAGTCGATGACGACCGGGACCTCGGTGGACCGCTGGAGGACCTCGCGCTCGAAGCCCGCCTCGTCGACGTCGATGACCAGGCTCGACGGGGAGACCGCGGCGCCGGCCGCGCCCCCGCCCTGCCGGGCCGCTTCGGCGCGCGCCTGCTCCGCCTTCGCCTTGGCCTCCTGGGCCGCCTTCACCGCGGCGAGGTCGACGACTCCGCTCATGGACATGTTCCGTGGCTGCATGAGTACATCCTCCCCCAAGCCGTGGGCGAACCGCGCCCGTCCGGGAACCCCCCGCCGGATTGCGGGGTCCCAGGGGAGCGCGGCTACAAGGTCCCGAGGAGGACCGCTGGTTGGTCCGGGGTCCCCACCCCGGGCCGGGTGCCGTTCAGTTGCGTGGTTGCGCTGTGCTTCGTGGTAGGTGGTGTCGCCTGCGGACCGCACTGTGTCTGGCACGGTGGCTGGCACGGTGGACCGGGCCCGCGGGCAGCTTTCGCTACGGGTCGTAGCGTAACTGCCGAGCGGCGGGCCTGGGAAGACACCCCCGGTGATCTCTCTCACTCGGCACTCCGGCCTGATCCGTACTGGCCGGTATGGTCGCGGGCATGCAGAGTCCCAGCACGCCCTCCGCCCGCTCCGGCGGCCGTCCGCGGAGCGCGGCCGCCGACGCCGCGATCCTGGAGGCGACCCGGCAGGGCCTCGTCGAACTGGGCTGGTCGAAGCTGACGCTCGGCGCCGTCGCGACCCGGGCCGGGGTCGCCAAGACGACGCTGTACCGGCGCTGGGCGGGCAAGAGCGAGCTGGTCGTGGACGCGGTGGCGGAGCTCTTCGACCAGCTGGAACTGCCGGACAGGGGCAGCCTCGCCGCCGACATCGAGGGCGTGGTCCTGCAGTTCGCGCTGCTGCTCGGGCGTCCCGAGACGAAGACGGCCCTGATGGCGGTGGTCGCGGAGTCCACGACGGACGAGCCGCTGCGGGCCCGCATCCGGGCCTCCATCGTGGACCGCCAGAAGCGGCTCGTCCTCGCGGGGCGCAGGCGGGCGCAGGAGCGGGGCGAACTCCCCACGGAACCGGACCCGGCCGCCGCCGCCCGCACGGCGGACCTCATCTTCGACGTGATCGCGGGCGCGGTGGTCCACCGGACGCTGGTCAGCGCGGAACCGGTCGACGAGGAGTGGGCCCGCCGCTTCACCCTCCTCCTCCTGGGCGGCTTGTCGGCGACGACAGCACCGAACTGAGACGCCCCGGGACCGCCCCGGCGAACGCCCCCCGG